>JAOUEE010000490.1 GCA_029858875.1 Acidimicrobiia bacterium | reverse complement strand
GTCGCTCGACGTGCTTCCGGTGAACGACGCCCCCCGGCCGGGCGTGGACGCGGTGACGATGCTAGAGGACGGGCGGATCGGTGTGGATGTCCTGGCCAACGACATCGACCCCGAGGGCGACGAGCTGAGCCTGGTTTCGGCGTCAGCCGACGAGGTGTCGCTCAATCGGCGCCAGGAGAGCGGTCCTGCTGGTCTGGACCTGCAGGTCATCGGCGGCAAGGTGTGGCTGGCTCCGCCCGACGACTACCACGGCACCGTGTCGGTCAACTACCGGGTGGCCGACGCGGCGGGGGCCGAGGCCGGCGGCCGGGTCACCGTCGCCATCGGATCGGTCAACGACGCGCCGGTGGTGCTCGATGACACGGCCAGTGGCATACAGGGCGCGCAGGTGCGGGTGAGCGTGCTGGACAACGACTACGACGTCGACGGCGATGTCCTCGACGTCACCCGTGCGGGCTCCTCCACGCTGCGTCCCACGCTGGACGGCAACGTGGTGGTGGTACCGCTCGACGGGTCGGTCGGCGAACATGTCGTCGACTACTCGGTGGTCGATGGCGACGGGGCGGCCAACGATGCCCGTGTCGTCGTCACGATCACCGAGCCGCCGTCGACGCCCCGACCGCCGAACCCGCCTCCGCCGACCTCGACGCCTCCGCCCACCACGACCCCGCCGCCGGTGGCACCACCGGTCAACAAGCCACCGGTCATCGGCTCCCGGTCGCTGAGCATAGACGAGGACACCGACGGCGTTGTCGACATCGCCGCAGCCACGACGGATGTCGACGGCTCGGTCGATGCCTCGACGTTGACCATCGTCGTGCCCCCCAACGGCACGCTCGGAACCGCGACCGTCTTCGATGGGGCCATCGTGTTCGGCCCCAAACCCAACGCGTTCGGGGCGACCAGCACCAAGGTGTCGATCTGCGACGACGACGGAGCCTGCGCCACCACGACCGTGCCGATCGTGGTGAAGCCGATCAACGACCCACCGGTGTTCTCCACCCTCAGCGACCGGATCATCATCCAGGAGGACGCCGAGCTGCTCCGCGGTCCCTTCGTGACCAACATCGCCGCCGGACCGGCCAACGAGGCCGACCAGTCGGTGAGCTTCAGCGTGGCCCATCCGCCGGCCGCCGAGGCACTGTTCGACGTACCGCCCTTCGTTTCGGTGGACGGCACGATCCGCCTGCGGCCGGCCCCCGACGCCAGCGGGTCCACCACCCTGACCATCACCGCCACCGACAGCGGCACCGTCGGTGGCGCCCACCAGACGGCCGTGCGGACGATCACGATCATCGTTCGCGAGGTCAACGACGCTCCGTCGTTCGCGGCGAGCGGCCCCTTCGCCGTGTTCGAGGACTCCGGCCCCTACTCCGCCGTTTGGGCCCTCGACATCACCCCTGGTCCGGCGCTGGAAGCGGCGCAGAGTGTGTCGTTCACCGTGGCCGTGCCGCCGGCTGACGCCGGGTTGTTCGCCGTGGCCCCGACGATGGACGACACCGGCCGACTGCGCTTCACCCCGGCCGCCGACAAGAGTGGCTCGACCACCCTGGTGGTCACCGCCCGAGACAGCGGCGGGACGGCACAGGGGGGCGCCGACTCGGCGCCACCGGTGAATCTGGGGTTGGCCATCTTCGAGGTCAACGATCCGCCCACGGTCGCCGTGGCTCCCGGCTCGGTGACCGTCGACGAGGATTCGGGCGGGTACGACGGCCTCTGGGCCAGCGGGATATCGCCCGGTCCTCCGAGCGAATCGGCTCAGCAGGTGAGTTTCGACGTCGAAGTTCCTCCCGGTGATCTGACCCTGTTCTCCGAAGTGCCCAATGTGAGCGCCGACGGCGTGTTGCACTTCACGCCGGCCATCAACGGCCACGGTGCCACCACCATCACCGTGCGGCCGGTCGACGACGGCGGAACGCCCAACGGGGGTTCGGACACCGGGGCCGACGAGGACGTGACCATCACCATCGATCCCATCAACGACGCCCCCACGTTCACGAAGGGCGCCAATGTCGTGGTCGTGGAGAACAGCGGACCGCAGACCATTCCCGCATGGGCCAGCGACATCGCCGTCGGGCCCAACGAGACCGGACAGTCGGTCACGTTCGTCACCACGGTCGTGGGCGGCGGGCTCACCTTCGCCGCTGATCCGGTGGTGGCCCCCGACGGAGACCTCACCTTCGAGACCGCGTTCGCCGGTACCGGCACCGCGACCGTCGAGTTGTACGCGGTCGACGACGGGCCCTCGGGCGGCGGTCATGTCAACCAATCGGCCTCGAAGACCTTCACCATCACGGCCACCCCGGCCGCCAACCAGGCCCCGGTCGCCGGGGACTTCCCGGTTGGTGGACTGGAGGACGGTG
>JAOUEE010000488.1 GCA_029858875.1 Acidimicrobiia bacterium | reverse complement strand
ATACCGGATCCTGGGACCGTTCGAGGTCGTGCGCGAGGGAGTGGCCATACCCCTGGGCGGGCCCCGACAGCAGGCCGTGCTGATCACGTTGTTGCTCCACGCCGGCGAGACCCTCACCGCCGACCGCATCATCGAAGAGGTGTGGGGGGCCCGCCGCACCTCGCGATGCGGTCAACGCGTATGGCTATGTGTTCCACCTCCGCCAGGCGCTCAGCCCGAGCGACCGAAGGGCACCCCGGCACAGGTGCTGGTGTCGGATCGGAGCGGCTACCGGTTGGACGCGTCGCCTGAGTCGATCGACGCGTCCACCTTCGAGCGGCTGGCCGGCCACGGCCGCCGGCTGCTGAGCGCCGGCGACCCGGACCAGGCCGCGATGACGCCGTCCTGTTCGTGGCCGAACACGATCCGCCGAGGATCCGAGCGTCCCCCACTGAACGCCCCGCCGCCAGCATCGAGGCCGGCCGTGACGTTCGGGCACGCAGGCCCAAAGGCGGACAGCGACGGTGATGTGGGGCCCGGCATCCCCGCTCCCGCTCAGGCCCGGCATCCCCGCTCCCGTTCGCGACGCTCACGGGCCGCTCAGGCCCGGCATCCCCGCTCCCGTTCGCGACGCTCACGGGCCGCTCGGGCCCGGCATCCCCGCTCCCGTTCGCGACGCTCACGGGCCGCTCAGGCCCGGCATCCCCGCTCCCGCGGGCAGACTCTGCATCGATGATCTCGCTGCTCAGCACCCAGACGAGCACCGGCAACGAATTGAGCGGCGTCGCTGACTGGATGGCGTCTCTAATCGACGCGCTCGGACCGGTCGGTGTCGGCCTGGTGATCCTCGTCGAGACGGTGTTCCCTCCCATACCGAGCGAGGTGGTCCTACCCGCAGCGGGGTATCTGGCCGGACTCGGTCAGCTGGGATTCTGGTGGACGTTGGTGTGGGCGACCATCGGCAGCCTGGCCGGCGCACTGTTGCTGTACTGGGCCGGGGCGGCCATCGGTGCCGACCGGATCGGCGCGATCGCGGCGCGCCTGCCGTTGCTGTCCACCCAGGACATCGACCGAGCCTGGGCCACGTTCGACCGCTGGCGGCAGCCCGCGGTGTTCTGGGGACGGCTGGTCCCCGGGGTTCGCAGCCTGGTCTCCATCCCGGCCGGGGCGCAGCGCATGCCCCTCCCCCGCTTCGCCGCCCTCACCGTGGCCGGATCGGCCATCTGGAACCTACTGTTGATGGGTGCCGGTTGGTGGCTCGGCGACCGCTACGGCGCCACCGCCGGTGTGAGTCGCTGGATCAACCTCGGCGTGCTGGTGGGTGCCGTCGGTTTCGTGGCCTGGTTCGTGGTGCGGAAACTCCGCGCTGATCGTCACCCGCACACCGACGACATCACCTGAGTCCACCTCCGCCACGAATCGGTGCTGCGGTCGACCACGGGCAGCGCCCGACCGGTTCGACGACGGTGGCGCTACTCGACCTCGATGAAGATGCACTCGCCGGGGCACTCCTCGGCGGCCTCGATGGTGGCTTCGACCTGGCCGTCGGGAATCCGGGCCATTCCCTCGGACCCACCGGGCAGGCCGTGTCCGGGCTCGAAACGCTTGTCCTCGCCGAAGTTGGCCGCCGTTTCCTGTACGTACGCCAGTCCGTCGTCATGCATCCAGAACACCTCGGGCGCGATCTCCTCGCAGAGGCCGTCACCGGTGCACAGGTCCTGATCGATCCAAACCTTCATCTGACCTCCGAATTTCTCCTACCGTGATAGTAGTAATTCTGGGCCGATTCACAACGTGGCGCATGGCATACCCCCGTGGCCTTCCAGTCCACCCGCCCTCGGCGATTAGCCTCTCACGCCATGACATCCGAGCGCACCGACCTGGTGCTGATCGACAAACCGCGGCCCCACACCACGGTCATCACCCTCAACCGACCCGAACGCATGAACTCGATGGCCTTCGAGTTGATGGTGCCACTGCACGATGCGTTCGCGCAGGTCGCCGAGGACAACGACACCACGTGTGTGGTGCTCACGGGGGAGGGGCGCGGCTTCTGTTCGGGAGCCGACACGCAGGACGGCGGACCACCGCCCAACATCGACGGGCTCACGCTCACCCGCATCGCCACCAAGGCCATGTCGATCCTGGCCGACCTGGTACCAGCGATGCAGCGCATGCCCCAGCCGATCATCTGCGCCATCAACGGCGCGGCGATCGGTGGCGGCTTCTGCCTCACCCTCGGGGCCGACATCCGAATCGCCTGCGAGTCGGCCTACTTCCGGGCGGCCGGCATCAACAACGGGTTGACGGCCACCGAGTTGGGCCTGAGCTTCCTGCTCCCGCGCGCCATCGGCTCGTCGCGGGCCTTCGAGATCATGCTGTCCGGA
>JAOUEE010000489.1 GCA_029858875.1 Acidimicrobiia bacterium | reverse complement strand
CTCGGCGCTCAACGTGACCAGCATCGCCATCTGGGGATCAGGGGTACCTCGCACCCCACCATTCTTTTCGATCCCACCACAAATCGCGAACCAGCACCCCAACCAAGGCTTTTTCAGCACCCTGTTAGGCGAGGGCGTGGAACGTGGCGCGGCCGACATCGAGCGCGACGGGCCGGGTCAACGAGTCGGCGGTGAACTTGACCGGTGTGGCCAGGAACGACACGCCGATCACGATCCCCATCCACACCCACGCCAACGGGCGGACCATCGCAGCGGCACCCACCACCGTGGCTCTCACCACTGTGCGGCTCACGACGGTGCCTCCACCGACTCGCCCGGGCATGGCGCGATGGTGGGATGGCGGAAGTGTTGGATGGTGAGGTCGGCGTCGTAGCCCGGAGCGATCCGGTCGCGGGCGCCGGCGACGAGCACGGCCTGTGCGGGTGCGGCCAACTTGGGCCGGGGAACTCCGGTGCCGGTGACGAAGGCGGTGCCGGAGTCGAGGCGCAGGACGGTCCACGCTGGCGGGGTGAGCTCGAAGCGGCACTGCTTCGGCCAAGGGGCGCGCTGGCGCAGCGGGTCGTCGTCGGCGATGAGCCCGGCCGGGAGTTGCGCGCGGTCGCACAGCGCACGGTCAGCGGTGCCGTCGGGTCGTCGTGCCAGTGGTGCGGGGTGACCGCAGTCGAGACGGAGCCACGAGCCGGAATCGAGCTCGACGGTTTCGAGGTGTCGTTCCATCAGGGCTTGCTCCAACCAACGTTCTGAGTAGTCTGATAGTATGCGACTTGAAGTTACGCGCAAGAGTGATTTGGCGGTCCGGGCGTTGCGGTCGCTGGCCGAGACCGGTGGGCGGGTGAAGGGCCCGGCGTTGGCCGAGGCGGTGGGGTCGACGTCGGGGTTCGTGTCGCAGGTGCTGACCCCGCTGGTTCGTCAGGGGTGGGTGCGTTCGGATCCGGGTCCGTCGGGTGGTTACTCGTTGGCCGTGGACCTCGGGTCGGTGTCGGTGCTGGCGGTGATCGAGGCGATCGAGGGCCCGACCGAATCCGGGCGGTGCGTGCTGGCGGACCGTCCCTGCAACGCGGCCGGGACATGTGCGTTGCACGTACCGTGGTTGCGGGCCCGGTCCCAGCTGCTGCGGGAACTCGATGCCACCTCGGTCGCAGAGGCATCCCTGGTCGCGGGGTCAGCCCGATGACCGCCGCCCACATCGAGGACGTGGCGCCGGCGCCGAAGCAGATGCGGTTGTGGCGCCAGGTTGCGGTGCCCTCCGAGCACGGCGGGTGGAGCCTGACCGCGGAGCCGGTGGTGCTCGGGTTGGTGGTGGCGTGGTCGTGGGCCGGTCTGGCGTTGGGCGTGGCCGCCATGGTCGGGTTCGTGGCCCGTACCCCGTTGAAGGTGGTGCTGGTCGACCGGTGGCGGCATCGGTGGCTGGACCGCAGCCGACTGGCCGCTCGGATTGCCGCCGCGGAGCTGGCGGTGATCGGTGCGTTGGGGGCTGCGGCTGCGGCGGGTGCGTCGAATGGCTGGTTCTGGGTGCCGTTCGCGGCCGCGGCGCCGTTGATCGCGCTGGAGTTGTGGTTCGACATGCGCTCGCGCGGCCGCCGCCTGGTTCCCGAGTTGGCCGGGACCGTCGGGATCGGTTCGGTCGTCGCGGCCATCGCCCTGGCCGCCGGGGAGCCCACGGCGTTGGCGCTGGGGTTGTGGGTGGTGATCTCGGCCCGGGCCGCAGCGGCGATCCCCCATGCCCGCACGATGGTGCTCCGGGCCCATGGCCGACCGGTGTCGCGATGGCATTCCGACCTGGCCCAGGCGCTCGCCGTCACCGCGGTCGCGGTGGCGTGGCTGTTCGACGCCATTCCGTTCGTGCCGGTGTTGGCGGTGGCTGCGATCGCGGTGTTCAACGTCGTCGCGGTGCGGGGACCGGTGCGCCGGGCCGTGGTGATCGGCCTGCAGCAGATGACCTTCGGGATCGCGGTCGTCGCCGTCACCGCGATCGCCGTCCTCGCATGACCCCACTCGATCGGAGCCTGATCATGACTGCCATCGACGCGAACGACACGCTCGCCTCGGCCGGTGTCGCACCGGAGTCGGTGGACTGGGCGGCGATGACGCCCGCAGCGTTGGTCGATCATCTCGAATCCACCCACCACGCCTACCTGCGTGATGCGCTGCGACGGCTGGGGGCGCTGGTCGACAAGGTGGCGGCGGTGCATGGCGAACGCCACCCCGAACTTGGCGGAGTGCGATCGGTGTTCGCGGAACTGCGAGCCGATCTCGAACCACACCTCGTGAAGGAAGAACAGATCCTGTTCCCGATGATCCGTGAACTCGCCGCCGCGACCGCGGCGCCGACCTTTCACTGCGGC
>JAOUEE010000487.1 GCA_029858875.1 Acidimicrobiia bacterium | reverse complement strand
CTCGATCAGTCGTTCGAGTCGTTCGTCGGCCGGGAGACCTTCGATCTCGGCGATGAAGGCCCGTACCTCGGTTCGGATCTGTTCGGCCTCGGGGGGCAGCTCCACCGCCTTGGCTCGTGTGACCCCCTGGCGGCTCAGCTCCGTGAGGTCCGTGGCCGCGCCGGAGGGGTCCAGGTAGGTGAGCAGGGCGGTGGCCCGTCGCATGTAGAGGTGCAGGTCCGACTCCCATGTGATGGCGATACCGCCGTGCACCTGGGTGCTGAGGTTGGCGCACAGATCGGCGGCCGGTGCGGCCAGGGTGGCGGCGGCCGCCGCCGCGTAACGGAACTGGTCGCCGCCGGTGGTCGAGGCCCGGCCGGCGTCCCAGACCGCACTGGTGGCCAGTTCGGTGGCCACGGCCATGTTGGCGCAATGGTGCTTGACCGCCTGGAACGTGGCGATGGGGCGGCCGAACTGCTCGCGCTCCCTGGCGTAGTCGGCGGCCAGGCGGGTGCATTCGGAGGCCACGCCGACGGCGTCGGCCGACAGCAGCAAGCGGGCCAGATCGACCAACGAGCGGCGAGCTCCGGCGAGCACGAGGGCCGGCGCCGACTCCAGGGTGACCTTGGCCGCGCGGCGGCTGGGATCGAGGTTGGGCGGGACGTCGATGTTGACGCCGTTGCCGGCTTCGACCACGACCACGTCGTCGCCCGAGGCCAGCACCAGGAGTTGGGCCAACCCACCGCCGAGCACGTCGGCCTGGCCCGAGACCGTGCCCCCGCTGACCTCGATGGTGCTGTCGAGGGCGATGCCTGCGGTGACGGAGCCGTCGACCAACCCCGGAACGAACCGGGCCCGCACGTCCTCGTCTGCTGCGACCAGAAGGGCGCTGGCCACAACGGTGGGAACGAACGGCCCCGGAGCCACGGCCCGGCCCAGCTCTTCGATCACCACGACGAGCTCTTCGAGTCCGAACCCCGAGCCGCCGAGCTCCTCCGGTACGTGCAGGCCCAGCCACCCCAGCGCGACCATCTCGGTCCAGAAGTCGGGGAGCGACTCGCCGGAGGCCTCGAGCGCCGCTCGGGCGCCGGCCCGCGCCCCCCGTTGCTCCAAGAAGTCCGACGCCGTCGAAGCCAGCGTCAGGTGGTCGTCGGAGATGGCGATGGGCATGGAGGTGTCCTGTCCGTATCTGTGCACCGCAGGTTGGTGTGGGCGAGGTGGTGCTGTTGCCTCCGATGATGGGCCTGGGGTGGTGTCAGCGCCAACCGCGGGGTGTCCGAAGCCGATGGTGGCCCGCTCCGTGGCGCGGCGGCACGGCGACCTCCTCGGACTCCGGAATGATCGTGCCGGGCTAGATTCGTTCCATGATCTCCGCTCCGCAGCGCGCGGTGACCGACGACGAGGTCGAGGCCTTTCATCGTGACGGAGCCGTGCTGGTGAAGGGTGTGCTGGCCCCGGAGTGGGTCGAGCTCGCGGCGCAGGGCCTCGATGCCGCCATCGCCGAGCCGGACGCCATGTCGGCCGACCTCGGCCCGCTGCGGGTCGATCAGTTCCCCGCCGCCCGCTGTTCGCCGCTACGACGTCTCATCGACGAGTCGCCAGTGGCCGAGATCGTGGGGACGACGCTGCGCAGCCCGGTGCGGTTCTACATGGACCAGCTCTTCTACAAGCCGGCCGGTTTGGTGCCCCCCACCGACTGGCACCAGGACACCTGCTACTACAACGTCGACGGAACCGACCTGATCCGAGCATGGGTCTCGCCCGACCCGGTGCCTCGCCACCTCAGCCTCGAGGTGGTGCGCGGCTCACACCGCTGGAACGCCACCTACAGCCCGCTGGCCGGACGCGACCCCGACCGAGACGACGACGCCCGTCGCCTTCTCGAGCAGGCTGATCCCGATCGCCCGATGCTGGGACCCGACGCCCACGACGGCTGGACCTACTGGAGCGGGGTCAAGGACCCTTCGCTGCCGCCGGTCCCCGACATCGAAGCCCATCGGGATTCGTTCGACATCCTCGGGTGGGAGTACGAGCCGGGCGATGTGCTGTTGTTCCACGGCCACATCCTGCACTCGGCGCTCGGTGGTGTTGAGTCGGCTGGGCCCCGCCGGGCTCACGCGTCGCTGTGGGCCGGCGCCGACGTGGTCTACCGACACCGGCCCGGCCAAGTGATTCCCGATCCCGTCGACCTCTACCAGCACCGACCGCGCACCGGCCAACCGCTGGTCGACTTCCCCGATGTGTTCCCGGTGCAGTGGGCGCCAACCGGTCACGACCCGAGCGTGCCCATCGCCCAGCGCAGCGAGCGGCGCAACAACTCGAGATAGATCGGGTTCTCCCATGAGCCCCGCGCCACGTCGGCCACCGGCTGGATGGGTTGCATGTCGTGGGCT
>JAOUEE010000134.1 GCA_029858875.1 Acidimicrobiia bacterium | reverse complement strand
GATGCCGGGCGTCCTGGGCCAGCCCCTGGGCAACAGCCATGGCGACGGTGCTGACACCGCAGCCGGCGGCTCCGGTCACCGAGATGACCGGACACTGCCAGCGTCCGTCGT
This sequence comes from Acidimicrobiia bacterium, assembly GCA_029858875.1. Taxonomy (GTDB): domain Bacteria; phylum Actinomycetota; class Acidimicrobiia; order Acidimicrobiales; family SHLQ01; genus JAOUEE01. The sequence goes on along the minus strand of JAOUEE010000134.1, from coordinate 9,656 downwards.
CGGGCGTCGTCAGTGCCCCAGGATCGACGGCGTCGACCCGGGGGACGGAGCGGGCGTGGGTCGCCAGCAGCCGCACCAGCGCGTCCCGATCGAATCCGGCCTCGAGGGTGGCGTGGGCCCCCAGGGCTTCCCAGTCGCGTTGCACCCGGTGGTCGGTGACCACAACCGCCGCGCAACCCACCGCCCGGATGGCATCGAGCAGATCACGATCGACCGCTTTCACCGTGGCGTCGAGCAGGACGACCGAGAATCGGCGCCCGGTGTCGAGCCGGGCCCGAACCTCCTCGGCCGAGATGGCCTTGATGAAGTCGGCCGGTATCACCGCCTCGGTGGCCCAACGGCTGACTCGGGCGAACCACTCGCAGCGAGGTCCGGCCAGTCCGATCAGCACGAATCGGTCACTCATGATCGCCTCCTGAGTCGACGCTGACAATCGAGCTGTTGTCCCGGATGACGGTGAGCGCGGCCACCTGGGTGTCGTGCACCACGCCGACGTGGTCGGCGGTGCTGGCCAGCGCCAGCGTCAGTACGGCTTCGTCGCCGGCGGTGAGACCGCTGTCGCCGGCGTCGAAGTGCACCACGACGGCGTCGCGCACCGAAACCGATGTGGTCGACCCACCGGCTGCCGTGTGGGTGGCCAGCACGGTCACCCGTTCGCCCGGCTGCAGCGAGCGGGGGGCACGAGACCGCTGCACCGGGAAGGTCACCTCGACCGCGGCCTGGTCGGCTCGATCGGTGTGGGTGGCGGCGGCCAGGTCGCTGCGCTGGACGAGCTCGCCCGCCGCCACCGGGTTGACCACCACGGCGCCGCGCACGGCGATGGGGTCGGTGAAGCTGGCCGAGGCGATCCCCTCGTCCAACTCGACGAGGGCCGTGGCCAGGTCCTCGTCGGTCAGGAGCTGACCCGGACCGAGATCGCCGGCGGCGACCACGTGGGCCTGTCGCCGATCGACCGCCGGGTCCCTCGTGGCGATGACCGTCAGGGCGACCGCCGCAACCACGAGCAGGCCACCGACGACGGCTCGACCCGGAGCGAGCGGGCGCGAGAGGGGCACCCGAGCGCCATCCGCCGATGTTGGCACCGTCATGAGTCCGCCGGAACTCCTTCAACCCGTATCAGGTGGTTGTACTGTATATCATGCTCTTCCGCTAAGTTTCGAGATCCCCCTTTCGCGGCGCCCCGTGCGCTATAGGTATGACCATGGCTTTTGACGATGTTGGCTGGATGAGCACTGCTGAAGCGGCCAAGCGGTTGGGGATCACTCCACGCACCCTCTATCGATTCATCGATGAGGGGCAGCTGCCCGCCTATCGCTTCGGTCGCGTCATCCGACTCAAAGCCGACGAGGTCGACACGTTCATCGACAACTGTCGGATCGAACCGGGCACTCTCGAACACCTGTATCCCGACGCGGTGGGTGGCAAGGAGTCCTGATCGAGCCGATGCGGCCGGTGCGTTCAGCACCACAGCGTGACCGCATCGACGATGGCGAGGTTGAGCGAGATCGGGCGTTGGGCGGCATCGTCCGTCTGGACGGTCACGACATCGGTGCCGGCTCGCCGCAATCGACCGGCCACCACTGGCCCGATCGAGGCGTGTACCCGGACCAGCGGCTGATCGTGGGCCAGCTCGGCCAGGGCTTCGGCCAGGGTCCATCCCACCGCCGTGCCCCGAAAGCCGGTCGGCATCGGGTGCTCGGAGCCGATGCTGGCGGTGGCCGCGAAGGCGATCAGCACCACCATCCGGTCGGACCGGCGAACGGCGCAGAAGTCTTCTCCAACCGCTCCGATCATTCCCCGAACCGTGCCGATGCGGGTGCCCAGCGCCACCGCCTCGGACCGTTCGGCGAGGTCGACGAGGACCGCCCGCCACGTGGCCGCCTGACCGGCCTGGCTCAGCAAGGCGCTCTGGCGTCGCCGTCGACGGCGAGCCTGGTCGACCCGGTCGTCGGCCGCCCAGCGCAGCAGCGGCGCGAGGGGGTCGGGGTGCTGCATCGATCCGCCGATCGGGCCCGAAGCCACGCCCTGACGATAGAGGGGACGAGGCCGCTCCGGAAGTCCTACCCTGTAGCAACGACATCATGAGCGACATCGCCACCAAGATCAGTGTGCCCGGGAACCACCTGATGACCGCGCTGCTGGGCGAACGCGATCAGTTGCTGCGGCTGGTCGAAGAGTCGTTTCCCGAGGCCACCATTCACGTGCGGGGCAACGAGATCACGGTGGTGGGCGACGGCGGGCAGCAGGCCGGGCAGGTGTTCGAGGAGCTGGTGACCCTGCTCCAACAGGGCCAGCAACTCGATACCCGCACCGTCCGTCGCACCATGGACATGGTCCGTTCCGACGAGCGCCCCTCCGAGGTGCTCGGCCACGAGGTGTACCGCACCGGTCGGGGCAGGATCATCCGTCCCAAGTCCAGCGGGCAGCACCGCTACATCCAGGCCATCGCCGACAACGTCATCACCTTCGGCATCGGTCCGGCCGGCACGGGCAAGAGCTGGCTGGCCGTGGCCATGGCCGTCCGGGCCTTGCAGGAACAGCAGGTCGAGCGAATCATCCTCACCCGGCCGGCGGTCGAGGCGGGTGAGCGCCTCGGCTTCCTGCCCGGCGACATGATGGCCAAGGTCGATCCCTACTTGCGGCCGCTGTACGACGCCCTGTTCGACATGCTGGACCAGGACGGCGCCCAGCGGCTGATCGATCGTGGGTCCATCGAGGTCGCCCCTTTGGCGTACATGCGGGGTCGAACGCTCAATGACAGCTTCATCATCCTCGACGAGGCCCAGAACACGACGCCCGAGCAGATGAAGATGTTCCTCACCCGGATCGGCTTCAATTCGCGTGTGGTGGTCACCGGCGATGCCACGCAGGTCGACGTCATGGGGGGGCGCAGCGGACTCGGTGACCTCGAGAAGACGTTGCGTGGTATCGAAGGGCTGGCGTTCGTCCACCTCACCAGCCGCGACGTGGTTCGCCACCGGATCGTCCAGGACATCGTCGATGCCTACGAACGGTCGGGCGGATCGGCGGAACGGTGACGATGACCCCCACCATCTCCGTCGTCGCCAGCGACGAACAAGATGTCCACCCGATCGACCTCGAGCGATACCGGCACCTGGCCCAGCACGCGTTGTGGGCCAGTGCACTCCAGGGCGAGATCGAGCTCGGCCTTCTCTTCGTGAGCGAGGCCGAGATGAGCGCGCTCAACCGCCAACACATGGATGAGGACGGCCCGACCGACGTGTTGTCGTTCCCGATCGACGATCAGGACACGCCGGGACCAGGGCCCCGTCTGCTGGGCGACATCGTGATCTGCCCCGCCGTCGCGGCCCGGTACGCGGTCGAACACCAGCGGTCCTTCGACGACGAGCTGGCCCTGCTGGTGGTCCACGGCATTCTCCACGTGCTTGGCATGGACCACGCCCATCCCGCCGAGGAGGCCGCCATGCAGGCGCGCCAACGAGATCTGCTGGAGAGCTGGCTGCCGGCATGAGCCGGGCTGGAACCCCCTGATGGGCGGCCTCGAGATCCTCGGCCTGCTGGTGGTCGTGGGGCTGGTGCTGTTCGCGGCGGTGTTGGCGGCGGCCGAGACCGCCTTCACCCACCTGTCGCGCGCCCAGGTGAACCCGCGGGCCGAGGGTGACCAGCCCCATGCTCGGGCCGACGCACTGGTCGAGCTGCTGCAAGACCGCGAGCAGTCCCTCAATCCGTTGCTGTTGCTCGTGCTCAGCTGCCACCTGGCTGCCGCCACCATCGTCGCTGCGCTGGTGCAGGAGCACTTCGGAGCTCGGTGGGTGGCGGTCGCGCTCGTCGTGCAGGCAGTGGTGATCTTCGTGCTGGCCGAGGCCCTACCCAAGACCCTCGCCCTCCACGATCCGCTCGCGGTCGCCCTTCGCGTCGTGCCACTCGTCAACTTCCTGCGGGGGTTCCTGCCGCTTCGGGTGCTCACCTCGTTGTTGGTGGGTCTGGCCAACGCCTTCCTGCCCCGCACGCGTCGCCGGCTGGGACCGGTGATGTCCGATGACGAGCTCATCGCGTTGGCGTCGGCCGCGGTGGAAGCCGAGGTCATCGAGCCCGAGGAGCAGGCCCTCATCGCGTCGGTGATCGAGTTCGGCGACACGGTGGTACGCGAGGTGATGACCCCCCGGCCCGACCTGGTCAGCGTGCGGGCCACCGCGACGGTGGAGGAGGCGCTCGAGACCTCCATCGAGAGCGGCTTCAGCCGCCTTCCCATCTATCGCGACGACTCGGACGACATCGTGGGCATCGTCCACGCCAAGCGCCTGGCCGAAGTGGCGCGCGGTGGCCGGTCCCAGGAGCCGGTCATGAGCGTGGGTCGGCCGCCCCTGTTCGTTCCCGAGACCAAGCGAGCCGAGTCGATGCTGCGCGAGATGCAGGAGCGCCGCCACCACGCCGCGGTGGTGATCGACGAGTACGGCGGCACGGCTGGACTGGTCACGCTCGAGGATCTGATCGAGGAGCTGGTCGGCGAGATCGTCGACGAGTTCGATCACGAGGCCCCGCTGTTCGAACGCCGGGGAAGTGACGCCGTGGTGGTGCACGGCCGGATGCCGCTCGACGAGCTCGGTGACCTGGTCGGAGGCGACATTCCCGAGGGCGAGTGGGACACGATCGGCGGCTACATCTTCGATGCCCTCGGTCATGTACCCGACGAGGGGGAGATGGTGCTCGTCGACGGCATGGAGCTCACCGTCGAGAAGATCGAGGGTCGCCGGATAACCCAGGTGCGGGTGGTCTCGGTCGGCGCCGAAGACGCGACCGGCGCGCGGTGAAGTCGGGATTCGTCACGCTCGTCGGCCGGCCCAACGTGGGGAAGTCGACGTTGGTGAACCGGATCCTCGGCACCAAGGTCACCATCGTGTCGGACAAGCCGCAGACCACCCGCAACCAGATCCGCGGCGTCCTCCACCGCCCCGATGCCCAGGTCGTGGTCGTCGACACTCCCGGGATCCACAAGCCACGCACCCTGCTGGGCGAGCGGCTCAACGACACCGCCGAGGCATCCCTCGATGGTGTCGATGTGGTCTGTCTCGTGGTCGACGCCACGGCCCCGCTGGGTCCCGGCGACCGGTTCATCGCCGCCCGTGTACCGGGCGATGCCGTGATCGTGGTGAACAAGATCGACATCGCCCGTCCCGATCAGGTCATCGAACAGCTGGCCAAGGCCGGGGAGCTCGATGCCGAGGCCTACTTCCCGGTGTCGGCCACCTCGGGTGAGGGCGTCGACGCCCTGGTGGCCCACATCGTCGAGCGCCTTCCCGAGGGTCCGGCCTACTACCCCGAGGACATGGTCACCGATGTCCCCGAGGCTCTCTGGGTGGCCGAGCTCGTCCGCGAGCAGCTGTTGGCCGTGGCCCGCGACGAGGTGCCTCACTCGATCGCCACCCGGGTGACCGAATGGGAGTGGCCCTACATCCGATGCGAGATCCTGGTGGAGCGCGACAGCCAGAAGGGCATCGTCATCGGTAAGAAGGGAGCCGTGCTCAAGCAGGTGGGTACGGCGGTGCGAGCCCAGCTCGACGAAGGGGCGTACCTCGACCTGCACGTGAAGGTGGACAAGGACTGGCAGCGAAAGGCCAGGGCCCTCGAACGACTGGGCCTGTGACCGGGCTGGTCAGCTGTCGCGGATCTGGTTGAGGACCCCGATGACCTCGTCGCGATCACGGGTGCGGCGCATGGGCGGTAGGGCCTCGATGAACGCCCAGCGGTAGCTCTTCGTGGTGGCCAGACGAGGGTCCAGCACCGCCACCACGCCGGTGTCGGTGGCCGAGCGGATGAGCCGGCCGGCGCCCTGGGCCAGCAGCGTGGCTGCTCGGGGAACGTCGATGAGACGGAAGGCATTGGGGCCCACACGGTCGCGGCGGGCGTCGAGAAGCGGATCGTCGGGGCGGGGAAAGGGCAGCCGGTCGATGGTGACCAGCGAGAGCGCAGGCCCGGGGACGTCGACGCCCTGCCAGAAGCTCATCGTGGCGAACAGGCTGGTCTCGGGCTCCGACGAGAAGGCCTCGATGAGCATCGGTTTCGGGAGCTCGTCCTGGGTGAGCACCCGCCACTGGAGTCGGGGGCCGAGCTCGTCGGCGGCGTGGAGCATCGCTCGTCGGCTGGTGAAAAGGGCCAGCGTGCGCCCGCCGGCGGCCACGATGAGCGATTCGAGCTCGGCGTGGAGGGCCTCGTCGCGGTCGGGATGGCGAGGATCGGGGAGATGGGCCGCGCAGTACAGCAGGGCGTGGGTCTCGTAGTCGAAGGGGCTGCCGACGTCGAGCACGTGGGGATCGTGCCCGGCCAGGCCGAGCTGGTCGGGCAGCGCGGTGGGCAGCGTCGCGCTGGTGAGCACTGTCGGGCGCCGGGACCAGAGCTTCTCGGAGAGCGGCGCAGCGATGTCGATGGGCGCCACCCGGAGCGTGGTGCCTTCCACCCAGGCGACGGACTCGTCGCCCGATCCGGACCAGCGGTCGATCTCGTCGATGAGGGCGGTGGTGGCCTGCACGGCCCGAACCTTGCGCGCGGCCACATCGACACCGATGTCGTCCGGGATCTTGCGCAGGGCATTGGCGACGCGGTCGACCCGCTGGCGACCCCAATCGAGCACCTCGAACAACTCGGGTGGCGGATCGCCGGGTAGTCGTGCGCCGGATCGGCGGCCCAGGTCCTGGGCCAGGCGATCGCCGGCCTCGTCGAGCGCGCCGACCAGCTCGTCGTCGTCGAGGATGGCCCGCACGGTGCGGGCCAGGTGACGGAACCGGTTGGGGCCGAGCTCGAATCCGAGACTGGCCGACGCGATGTCCTCCAACTGGTGCGCTTCGTCGATGATCACCACGTCGTGGTCGGCCAAGACCGCGTCGGTGGCGATGTGCAGGCCGTAGAGATGGGTGTTGACGACCACGACGTCGGCTCGGGCTGCCCGGTCACGGGCCTCCTCGGCGAAGCACTCGTCGCCGCTGGGGCAGCGTGCCCGGCCCGGGCATTCGCGTGGGCCGACCGACACCGCGCCCCACGCCCCCGACGAGGGTTCGAAGTCGAGACCGGCCCGATCGCCGTCGGGCGTCTCGTCCACCCATTCGAGCAGGCGCTCGAGCTGTTCCTGGTCGGCATCGTTGGCCACGCCGTCGAGGGCCAACTGCTGGCTGTCGGACTGGAGCTCGTGTACCCGTTGCAGACAGACGTAGTTGGACCGTCCCTTGAGGACCGCGAAGGAGAACCCACCGTCGAGTTGGGCTCGCAGGAAGGGCAGGTCCTTCGTGGCCAGCTGGTCCTGGAGGGCTTTGGTGGCGGTGGCGATGACCACCTTCTTGCCTGACAGGACCGATGGCACCAGGTAGGCGAGGGACTTGCCGGTGCCGGTTCCGGCCTGCACCACCAAGTGGCCACCTTGCTCGATGGTGTCGGCCACGGCCCGGGCCATCTCGACCTGTCCGAGGCGTCGTTCACCCCCGGCCGGAAGCGCGCCCGTGACCGCCTCGAGCGTGGATTCGGCTTCGTCGGCGAGCGTCACGGGCGGCAGCCTACGGGGCGTCGCGCCCAGCTGAGGGAGCGCGACCGGGCCCGGAGTCCGAGGCGGTAGCGTCGGCGGGGTGACTCCCTCCGATCTGGATCTGGCGCGCGTCCCCGAGCACGTGGCCTGCGTGATGGACGGCAACGGGCGTTGGGCCACCCGGCGAGGCCTGAAACGCACCGACGGCCATGCGGCCGGTGAGGAAGCGCTGCTCGACACCATCGAGGGCGCGCTCGCCATCGGCATCCAGTGGCTCACCGTCTACGCCTTCAGCACCGAGAACTGGCGGCGGCCCAAGGACGAGGTCAAGTTCCTGATGCAGTTCAACGAGAACTTGCTGTTGCGCCGCCGCGACGAGCTGCACGAACGGGGCGTCCGGATCCGATTCGCCGGGCGACGGGACTGGCGGGTACCCAAGCGGCTGCTGCGTCGGATGGACGAGTGCATCGAGCTGACCGCCCGGAACCGGGTGATGACGGTGACCATCGCCTTCAACTACGGCGGCCGGGCCGAGATCGTCGACGCGGTGCGGGCGCTGGTGGCCGAGGGGGTGAACGCCGAGAAGGTGACCGAGGCGGCCATCCGGCGCCATCTGTACGACCCCACCATGCCCGATGTCGACCTGATGGTGCGCACATCGGGTGAGTACCGCATCTCCAACTTCTTGTTGTGGGAGCTGGCCTACAGCGAGCTCGTGTTCACCGAGACCCTGTGGCCCGACTTCCGCCGGGAGCACCTCTTCGATGCCATCGGCGAGTACCAGGCCCGCGAACGCCGCTTCGGTGGCATCGATGACGGGAAGTGATCAGGGGTGGCCCTCTACCGCGATCAGGGGGTGATCCTGCGGACGTGGAAGTTGGGCGAGGCCGATCGCATCCTGAACATCCTCACGCGGGGAAACGGCAAGGTTCGGGCCGTGGCCAAGGGGGTGCGGAAGACCCGCAGCAAGTTCGGCGCTCGGCTCGAGCCGAGCAGCCACGTCCAACTCCAGCTCTACGGCACCCGGGGTGACCTCGACATCGTCACCCAGGTGGAGTCGATCGACCGTTTCCCCGATCTGCGTGACGACTTCGATCGGTTCGGTCGCGCCTCGGCCATGCTCGAAGCGGTCGATCAGCTGGCCCAGGAGCGGGAGGTCAACGAAGCGCTGTATCTGATGCTGGTGCGGGCCCTGCGCACGCTGTCCGACCTGGACAGCCCCCTGGTGGTGGCTGGGTTCTTCTGGAAGGTCCTGGCCCTGGAGGGCTTCGAGCCCTTCCTCGACGCCTGCGTGAGCTGTCATCAGGAAGGCCCGTTGGTGGCCTTCGATCTCGACACCGGGGGCGCGTTGTGCACGGCGTGTCGTCGGGGACGGGCGCTCAGCCCCGCGGCCCTGGAATTGTTGCAGCTCATCCTGGGTGGACAACTGGGGGAGGCGTTGGCCCGTCCGACGACGGCAGCCACCGCCGAGGTGGACCATCTGGCGACCGATGCCATGGAGCACCACTTGGAGCGCCGTCTGCGTTCGTTGGGGGTACTGGGTCAGGGGTGAACCGCTGATCAGGTGTCGATGGCCTTCCAGCGCTGCCCAGGTTCGTCCCACTGCATCCATGCGGCGAGGACCGGATCCCACTGGATGTAGGTGTTCCGAGCTGCATCCCACTGTGGTTCGGAGGTGGCCGGCGGTTGCGTCGACGCGACCATCGGGGCTTGCGGGGCCGGAGGTTCGGCCGGTTCGGGGGCAGGCGGCGCGTAATCGCTGATCGGTGGCGCCGGTTCGGGCGCAGGCGCGGCGAAGTCGGTGATCGGTGGCGCCGGTTCGGGCGCAGGCGCGGCGAAGTCGGTGACCGGTGGCGCCGGTTCGGGCGCAGGTGCGGCGAAGTCGGTGACCGGTGGGCCCGTCGGCGGCGCGTAATCGGTGACCGGTGGGCCTGATGGCGGCGCATGGTCGGCGAGGGGCTGTCGGGCGTTCGGCGCCAGGAAGTCGCCCGGCGGTGGGGCCTGCTCGGGGGGTGCCGGCGGTGCGTAGCCGCCGACCGGTGCTGCCGGCGGCGCGTACCCGGCGGGCGGGGGAGGGGCGTACCCGGCGGGCGGAGGCGGGGCATAGCCCGCCGGTGGCGGCGGCGAGTAGCCACCCACGGGCGCGCCGGCCCACGGTTGGCTC
>JAOUEE010000133.1 GCA_029858875.1 Acidimicrobiia bacterium | reverse complement strand
CGCCTCGTTGGTGCTCGGCTTCCTGGCCGAGCCGGCGTTGGCCGGGCTGATAGAAGGCACGCTCGGGTTCGCCGACCTCCCCAGCGGGCTGCTGCACACGGTGTCGTTCATCATCGCCCTGATCATCGTGACCACCCTGCACATGGTCCTGGGAGAGATGGTGCCCAAGAACCTGGCCATCGCCGATCCCGAGGGGTCGCTGGTCGTGTTGGCCGGCCCGCATCAGCTCTTCGTGACGCTGGCCCGGCCGTTGATCTGGCTGGTCAACGTGTCCGCGGTGGTCATCGTGCGGGCGTTGGGGTTCGAGATCACCGAAGAGATCCGGTCGGCCCACACCACCGAGGAGTTCCTGGTCATCGTGCAGGGTGCCCGCGACGAGGGCCAGATCGAGGAGTTCGATCACAACCTGCTCTCGGGCGCGCTCGACTTCGGCGAGCGGCGGGTCACGGCGGTGATGATCCCTCGTGCTGCCGCCGTGGCGGTGAATCGACAGATGACCCTGGCCGACGTCGAGTCGGTCATGGTGGCGAGCGGCCACAGTCGCCTGCCCGTGCTCGGCACCGGCATCGACGATGTGCTCGGGTACGTCCACGCCAAGGACCTGTTGCGCATCCCTGCCGAGGGTCGCGACGAGCCGGTGCCGCTCGAGGCCATTCGCCGGATGCTGAAGGTACCGGGAACCCGCAAGCTCGAGGATCTGCTCTCGCAGATGCGCCGGTCGCGCCTGCACTTCGCGGTCGTGCAGGACAGCGCGCGCCGCACCATCGGCATCGTCACCCTGGAGGATGTGATCGAGGAGTTGGTGGGCGAGATCCAGGACGAGTCCGACCGGTAGGGGGGATTTCGTCACTGAATCGCAATATTCGGGTCGGGTCCGCTAGATTCCTGGCGGTGCGGAGAATCCTTCTCGTCGTCGTAGCCGGCGCCCTGCTGAGCCTCGGAATCCTCCCGGCTTCGGCCCAGTCCGAACTGGATCGGGCGCGCACCGACCTGGCCGACGCCGAGGCCGCCATCGTGGAGCTCCAGGCCGAAGCCGATGCGGCCACCGCCGCCTTCCACCAGGCCGAATCCGAACTGGGCCAGATCGAGCTCGACATCGACCTGTTGACCACCGAGGTGGCCGCCATCGAGGCCGACGTGGCCGTGCTCGAGACCGAGCTCTCGAAGATGGCCATCCAGCAGTACACCGGTGTGGCCGCCGCCGGTGATCTCGAAGAGATCTCGCGGCCCGACATCAACGAGTCGGCCGTGGCCGGCTTCCTGGTCGACTACGCCACCGGCACCTCCACCGATGTCCTCGACGACTTCCGGGCAGCCACGGCGCTCTTGGAGAACCGCCGTTCGGCCCTGGCCGACGCGCAGCAGGCCCAGGAGCTGACCCTCGGCGAGCTCACCACCGCCCAGGACACGGTCTATGCCTCGCTCGAAGGCGTCCAGGCCGAACGGGACCGGATCGAGAGCGTCGTTTCGGGGCTCGAGGCCGCCGAGCGGGCCCGGATCGAGGCCGAGATGGCTGCCGCGGCTGCGGCGGCGGCCGCCGCCACCTCGGTGGCCCCCGCCCCGACAACGGCACCCGACGCCGGTCCCGTGCCCACCGATGCCGCCGGCGAACCAGCCGATCCCCCCGACGCCGGCGGACCGCAGCCCACACCCGCTCCACCCCCGCCGGCTCCCGCACCGGCGTCGGTTGGCCCCTTCGTGTGTCCCGTGGCCGGTCCGACCAGCTTCGTCGACACGTGGGGAGCACCCCGTGGAAACGGCCGCACCCACCAGGGAGTCGACATGATGGCGGCCAGTGGCACACCGGTGGTCAACCCGGTCAGTGGGGTGGTCGAGCACCGGGGCAACAGCCTCGGCGGTGAGTCGTTCCACCTCTACGGCAGCAACGGCAACTACTACTACGGCACCCACCTCTCGGCCTACGGAGCAGCCGGCAGTCTGAGTGCCGGAACGGTGGTCGGCTACGTGGGGTCCACGGGCAACGCCACCACGCCCCACCTGCACTTCGAGATCCATCCCGGCGGCCAGGGCAACGCCGTCAATCCCTATCCGACGGTGGCCCAGTACTGCTGAGCCGGGCGTGGCACCCGGGTAGGGCCGTCACCGACGCCAGCTCCGACCGTTCGCTGCGCAGGACCACCCGGCGGGGACGGATCAGGGAGGGATCGCTCTCCCGGCCCGACAGACAGCTCGGATCCACTCCCACGTGGGGAGCCAGCAGCCGGGCGAAGCTGAGCCGGTCGACGGCGTCGGCGCCGGCGAGATGCACGAGGCCCTCGACCTCGGCCTCGATCAGCATGAGGATGGCCGCAGCCAGGTCGTCGACGTGCACTGGCGCACGGATCTCGTCGGTGAAGAAGGAGACGGTGCCGGTCCGGGCGTCCCGCACCAGCTGTTCCTGCACGCCGTACGGGTGGCCGTACAGCAGCGAGGTTCGCACGATGAGGGCCCGCGGCGCGGCTGCAGCCACGGTTGCCTCGGCCCGGGCCTTGGCCCGCCCGTAGTCGTGCACCGGTGCCATGGGGTCCGATTCGACGTACGGCTCTTGGCGGTCACCGGCGAACACCACGTCGGTGGACAGGTGCGTGAAGGCGATGCCGGCCGCCGTGGCAGCCTCGGCCAGCAGTCCAGGGGCCACCGCGGTCACCGCGGTGAGGTCATCGCCACCCCGGGCGTAGGCGGCATTGACGATCGCGGTCGGTTGGACGCGGTACACCAGTGTTCGGATGGCCGCAGGGTCGCGGAGGTCGAGTCGGTACCAGCGTCCCGGCTGCGACGGTGCGACCCGGTGCCAGGTGCCGATCGCGCCGGGACCCGACGCCCGCAGCAGGGCCCGCCCCAGCAGGCCCGTCCCGCCCACCACCAGGGTGCGGCCCGAGGCCACCGAAGGGGCCGGCGCCTCAGGCACCGACGGCGTGATAGCCGCCATCGACGTGCACGATGGAACCGGTAGTGGCCGGAAACCAATCGCTGAGCAAGGCGATGCACGCCTTGGCCACGGCGGTGGAGTCGTCGACGTCCCAGCCCAGCGGTGCCCGCTCGCTCCAGGTGTCCTCGAACTGGGCGAAGGCGGGGATCGACTTGGCCGCCATGGTGCGTATGGGGCCGGCGGCAACCAGGTTGAAACGGATGCCCGTGGACCCGTGGGCCCGGGCCAGGTACCGGTTGGCCGATTCGAGGGCCGCCTTGGCCACGCCCATCCAGTTGTAGGCCGGCCATGCTCGGGTGGCGTCGAAGTCGAGTCCGACGATCGAGCCGCCCCGGGGCATGAGTGGCACGACCACATCGGCCAGCGCCTTCAGGGAGTAGGCCGAGACCTCCATGGCCACCGACACGTCGCCCCATCGGGCGGCCATGAAATCCTCGCCCAGGCAGACTTCGGGGGCGAAGCCGATGGCGTGCAGGGCACCGTCGACGGACCCCCAGGTGTCGCGCAGGTGGTCCGTGACCGCCTGCCCCTGACCGGGGTCGGTGACATCGAGCTCCAGCACCTCGGGCACCACCGGGAGCTTGCGAGCGGTCCGCTGGGTGAGGCGAAGCCCCCGTCCGGCTCCGGTGAGCACCACTTCGGCACCTTCATCGATGGCCAGGCGGGCCACCCCGAAAGCGAGCGAGGCGTCGGTGAGCACGCCGGTGATCAGCAGGCGTTTCCCGTCGAGTAGGCCCATGTCCAGCACCCTAGTGTGGCCGCGTCGGCGGGCCGGCTTTCCCGATCCGGGCGAAGGGGTCCTACCGTGGGGCGATGCAGATCGGCTTGCTGGGAGCGACAGGACCAGCCGGGAGCGCCCTCGCGGTGCGGCTGGCGTCGGTGGGATACGAGGTGATCATCGGGAGCCGGTCGAAATACCGGGCCCTCGAGGTGGCGGACCGCCTCAAGGATCGCTGGCCCGACCACGACCTTCCCATCCGCTCGGCCGAGAACGCGGGTGCGGCCAGTGCCGACCTGGTGGTGATCGCCACACCGTGGGATGCCGCAGCGGAGACCGCGGCATCGGTGGCGCCGCAGCTCCAGTCGAAGGTCGTCGTGTGCATGTCCAACGCGCTGTCGCGGGTGGGGCGCGAGTTCCAGCCGCTGGTGCCGCCCCGTGGGTCGGTGGCGGCCAGCGTGCAGGCCGAGGTGCGCTCGGCCTACGTGGTCGCCTCGCTGCACCACGTCCCGGCCACCGAGCTGGGGGCCATCGACGAGCCGGTGCACAGCGACGTGCTGGTCTGCTCTGATCACCCCGAGGCGACCGAGACGGTGTCCGAGGTGATCCGGGCCATACCCGGCCTCCGTCCCCTCGACGCCGGAGAGCTCAGCAACGCCATGGCCATCGAGGCGTTCACCGCGGTGCTGCTGCAGCTCAACGAGCGCTACCACACGCGGGTGGCGGTCAGCTTCACCGGCATCGACTCGGTCGAATGACACCAGGGCCCATGCGGCTCTTCGACACCGCCCGCCGGGCGGTCGTCGACTTCGAGCCGGGCCCCACGGTGTCGATGTACGTCTGCGGACTGACTCCCTACGATTCCACTCACCTGGGTCACGCGGCGACCTACGTGACCTATGACGTGTTGCATCGGCGGCTCCTCGACCGGGGTCACGCGGTGCGGATGGTGCGCAACATCACCGATGTCGACGACGACATCCTCCGGGTGGCCCGAGCCCGGGGCGTGCACTACCTCGATCTGGCCGCGGCCGAGACCCGGATCTTCGACGAGGACATGGCCGCCTTGGGCAACCTCGAGCCCTGGAGCGAGCCGCGCGCCACGTCGGCCATCGCCGACATCCGCGGCTTCATCGGTGCGGCCGTCGACCGGGGTCACGCCTATGTCGCGGGCGGAGCGGTGTACTTCGATGTGTCCTCGGCCCCCGGCTTCGGTCGGCTCAGCCATCTCGATCCCGACACCATGCGGTGGTTCGGTCCACAACGCGGGGAGAACCCGGACGATCCCGACAAGCGCCATCCGTTGGACTTCGTCCTGTGGAAGCCGTCGGCCGCCGATGAACCGTCCTGGGACTCGCTCTGGGGACCGGGTCGGCCGGGCTGGCATGTCGAGTGCTCGGCCCTGGCCCTGCGAGAGCTGGGCACGACCATCGATCTGCACGGCGGCGGCACCGATCTGATCTATCCGCACCACGAGTGCGAGATGGCGCAGTCCGAGGCAGTCACGGGTGAGCCGTTCGTGCAGCACTGGATGCACCAGGCCATGGTCCGCTACCACGGCGAGAAGATGTCGAAGTCGAGAGGCAACCTGGTGTTCGTGGGCGACCTGCTGGCCCACCACGATGCGCGCGCCCTCCGGCTGGCGTTGCTGGCGCATCACTATCGGACGGCCTGGACCTGGACACCGACCGTGCTCGACGACGCCGAGGGGCGTCTGGCGAGGTGGCAGTCGGGAGCGGCTGACAGCGACAGCTCGCTGCTCGCCGAGGTTCGGGTCGCGCTCGACGACGACCTCGACACGCCGGGCGCGTTGGCCGCCATCGATCGGGCCGTCGAGCGCGGCGCGGGCATCTCCGAAGCGGCGGCACTGCTCGGCGTGATGACCCCGTGAGCGGTCCGCTCGCGGCGGCTGGCGAGCGATGGTGGAACAACGTCGTGTCGGGGGTCCGCCGGTGGGGCACAATGGGAACATGCAGACCCCGACCGAGACCAGCGCCGACGGTCCGCGCATCGGTCACCTCCAGGGTGCGGCCCGCGCGGTCGTGCTTCCCGTCTTCAAGGTGTTCTGGCGCATAGAGGTCACGGGCCGCGAGAACCTCCCTGCCACGGGGCCGGCGATCCTGTGTCCCAATCACACGTCGGTGCTCGATTCGTTCATGCTGCCGGCCACCCTGCCCCGGCGCATCACCTTCGTCGGCAAGGCCGAGTACCTCGACGACTGGAAGACCCGCTATCTGTTCCCGGGTCTGGGGATGATCCCCATCGACCGGACGGGCGGCGATGCTGCCGAGCGCGCCCTGTCGACGGCCGCTCGCCTCCTCGATGCCGGCCAGTTCTTCGGGATCTATCCCGAGGGCACCCGCTCGCGCGACGGTGTGCTGCACAAGGGGCACACCGGTCCGGCCCGCCTCGCGCTCCGGACGGGTGCGCCCATCATCCCGGTCGGCCTGCGCGGCATGCGCGACATCCAGCCGCCCGACGCCCGCTTCCCCAAGCCGTTCCGGCGCGCCGAGGTCCACTTCGGTCGCCCCATCGACCCCACGCCGTATCTCGACCGGGCCGACGATCGCACCGTCCTTCGCCAGATCATCGACCAGGTGATGTACGAGATCCGCGCGTTGAGCGGTCAGGACTACGTCCACGAGTACGCGACCAAGCCCACGACGCCCGCTCACGAACGGGTACCGACGATCGATGTCGACTTGCCCGAGCGCCGCTCGTCCACCGAGGTGCTGCGGGCGCCGGCGCTCGTGTGAGATGACCATCGACCGGGGTCGGGTGGGGATCTGGACCTTCGCCCTCGACCAGTTGCCGATCGGCGCCGCCCAGGAAGCGGCGGCCGAGCTCGACGAACTGGGTTACGGCACGATCTGGCTTCCCGAAGCGGTGGGAAAGGATCCGCTGGTGCACGCCGGACTGCTCCTGAGCGCCACGTCCACGATCGGATTGGCCACGGGTATCGCCTCGATCTTCACCCGCGATGCCATGGCCATGACCGCCGCTCACAACACCCTGACGGAGGCCTTCGGCGACCGGTTCGTGTTGGGCCTGGGCGTCAGCCACCAACCCATGGTGGAGGGCATGCGCGGCCATCGGTACGACCGGCCCCTCACGGCCATGCGCACCTACCTCGAGGCCATGGACCAGGCGCTGTACCTGGGTGCGGCCGCCACCGAGACGCCCCGGCGGGTGATCGGCGCCCTCGGCCCCAAGATGCTGGCGCTCGCCGCGTCCCATGCCGACGGTGCCCACCCCTACAACGTCACCCCGGCCCACACTGCCGATGCGCGCCTGATCCTCGGTGCCGACAAGTGGTTGGCGCCCGAGCTGGCGGTGGTGCTCGAGAC
Organism: Acidimicrobiia bacterium; assembly: GCA_029858875.1. Classification (GTDB taxonomy): domain Bacteria; phylum Actinomycetota; class Acidimicrobiia; order Acidimicrobiales; family SHLQ01; genus JAOUEE01. Next base: position 2,800 of record JAOUEE010000133.1, on the reverse strand, counting down.
CGATCCGGCGGTCGCCCGGGCCGCCGGTCGGGACCACCTCGCCATCTACCTCGGCCTGGTGAACTACACCAACAACCTACGACGCCTGGGTTTCGGCGACGACGACTTCGCCGACGGCGGCAGCAACCGGCTGATCGACGCACTCGTCCCGTGGGGCGACGAGGCGACCATCGCCACGGCGGTGGCCGAGCACCACCTGGCGGGTGCCGATCACGTGGCCGTACAGGTCGTCGTGCCCGACGGGACGGTCCCGCGCGCCCAGTGGCGCCGGCTGGCCGAGGCGCTCGGCCTGCCCTCGAATCGCCCCTGACTATCCGCAGCACCCCGTTCGTTTCCGGGGGTCCCCTGCTATTATTACTACGCAGATAGTGGAAATTCCCGGGGCCGGTATCGGCCCCGAGCCTGCGAACGGAGCCGCACCACCATGTCGGTCGACGAACTCGGACTGGACCTCAGTCGCTACAAGCTGGGATGGAGCGACAAGGAAGACTATGTCTTCAAGCCCCGGCGCGGCATCGACGCCGACATGGTGCGAGAGATGTCGTGGATGAAAGGCGAGCCCGACTGGATGCTGGACTTCCGGCTGAAATCGTTCGAGCGCTTCCTACGTCGGCCCATGCCGAGCTGGGGCGGCGACATGAGTGGCATCGACTTCGACAACATCTTCTACTACATCAAGCCGAAGGGGCAGCTCAGCGACGACTGGGACGACGTGCCCGACGCCATCAAGGACACCTACGAGAAGCTCGGCATCCCCGAGGCCGAGCGCAAGTACCTGGCCGGCGTCACCGCGCAGTACGAGAGCGAAGTGGTGTACCACCGCAACCGCGAGGACCTCGAGCAGCGGGGCGTCATCTTCTGCGACATGGACACGGCCCTGCGGGAGTACCCGCAGCTGGTCAAGCAGTACTTCGGCCGGATCATCCCGCCCAACGACAACAAGTTCTCGGCGCTCAACTCGTCGGTGTGGTCGGGAGGGTCCTTCATCTACGTCCCGGAGAACTGTGATGTGCAGGATCTGCCCCTGCAGGCCTACTTCCGCATCAACGCCGAGAACGCCGGCCAGTTCGAGCGGACGCTCATCATCGCCGACAAGGGCGCCAAGGTGCACTACATCGAGGGCTGTTCGGCGCCGGTGTACACCACCGACTCCCTGCATTCGGCCGTGGTGGAGATCGTGGTGAAGGAGGCGGCCCGGGTCACCTACACCACCATCCAGAACTGGTCGAACAACGTCTTCAATCTGGTCACCAAACGAGCTCGGGTCGAGGCCGAGGGTCACATGGAGTGGATCGACGGCAACATCGGATCCCAGCTCACCATGAAGTACCCGGGTGTGGTGATGGTGGGCCCCAAGGCGTCGGGCGAGGTGTTGTCGGTGGCCTATGCCGGTCCCGGCCAGCACCAGGACACCGGCGCCAAGATGGTGCACGCCGCTCCCGAGACGACCTCGAAGATCGTCTCCAAGTCCATCTCCAAGGGCGGGGGACGCACCAGCTACCGCGGCCTGGTGCGCATCGAGGACGACGCCTACGGGTGCAAGAGCCACGTCCAGTGCGACGCCCTCATCCTCGACGAGGACTCCATCAGCGACACCTACCCGTACATGGAGGTGGGATCCCAGGACGCCGTCATCGGCCACGAGGCCACGGTCTCCAAGGTGGCCGACGACCAGCTCTTCTACCTGATGAGCCGGGGTCTCAGCGAGGAGCAGGCCATGGGAATGGTCGTCAACGGCTTCATCGAACCCATCACCCGGACCCTGCCCATGGAGTACGCGGTGGAGTGGAGCCGCCTGATCGAGCTCCAGATGGAAGGATCCGTGGGCTGACCCGACGGGTCTACCCGCGACGATCGGTGATGTACTCGTCGTAGGGGGCGACGTCGGCGGCGTGGGCGTTGACCACCACGCCGATGACCTCGGCCCCCGACTGGCGGAGTTGTCGGGTGGCCTGACGGAGTTGGTGGGAGCGGGTGTAGCCCGACCGACAGACCATCACCACCCCGTCCACGCATCGCACCAGCTCGGCCGCATCGGTCACCGGCAGGACCGGTGGCGCGTCGACGATGATGCGATCGAAGCGTTGGTGCAGCTCGGTCATGAGGTCGAAGAACGCCGGGCTCCGGAGTGTGGACGCGGCGTCGTCGACCTGCGCCCCGGCCGGGAGGACGACCGCGGGGCTGTCGGGCCGGTCGACCAGGGCCGCGTCCAGCTCGCATGCCCCCGACAACACGGCGGTGATCCCCGGCGGGTCGATCTCGCCGACGCGTTCGTGCAGGGTCGGTCGTCGGAGGTCGGCATCGACCAGCACGACCTTGAGACCGCTGCCGCCCAGCAGGCCGGCCAGGTTTGACGCCACCGTGGACTTGCCTTCGCCGGCCACGGCGCTGGTGACGAGCAGGGCGCGGGCACCGCTCTCGCCCAGGACGTACTCGACGCTGGTGACGAGGCGCTGGGTGGCGTTGACGGCCGATCGGCGGGTCGTCGCGACCAAACCGGTGCCGACATCGAAGTCGCGCTTGTCGAACAGCGGCAGCGCGGCCAGCTCGGGGGCCTCGCTCGCGTCCACCGCGTCCTCGACGCTGGTGATGCGGTCGCCCAGCTGCTCACGGCTGTACACGAATCCGGCCGCCAACAGCAGCCCCGCGAGCACACCGATGGCGATGTTGCGGGACCACACCGGGCTGACCGGGTCGGCCGGCACGCCGGCGGTTCGCAGCACCCGGGCACTGACCGTGGGCCGATCGAGGAACGAGCGCTCGATGACCAGCTGGGCCAGTTGGGTCTCGAGGAGCGTGA
>JAOUEE010000132.1 GCA_029858875.1 Acidimicrobiia bacterium | reverse complement strand
GTAGCGGGCAGGTCGCCCGTGGTGGAGGCCATGGCGCCCGTGCAGTCGGCCGGGGTTGTGTCCTGGGCATCCTCGAGCAGGTCACGGGCCTGCGCGAGCAGGTCGGCGGCACCCAGTAGGTCGCCGGCCGCCTCGGCGATGCTCGCTTGGAAGGTCAGGTCGAGGGCGGCCACCATGTCGGGGTCGCTGTCGGGTCCGTTGGTGAGGCCGACGAACAGGCAGTCGAGGGCGTCGCCGTAGTCGGGCGGGGTGGCCGCCATCGCCGGCGTGGCCATGAGGGTGACGGTGAGCATGGCGGCCAGCGCGATGCGGATGCGGTTCTTCACGGGTGGTGCTCCAGGTGGGGTCACCCTCTTTCGACGCGACCCGGAGCGGGCTGAATGGGTCGGATGACCCATTCGGGTCGGAGTGACGGGGTCAGCGAGCGGTCGGGAGCGGGACTTCGTACCATCAGGGCCATGTCCGATGCCGGTTTCACCCACCTCGACCCTCTCGGTCGGGCCCGAATGGTCGATGTCACCCCGAAGGAGCCGAGTCATCGCCGAGCGGTGGCCAAGGCCAAGGTGTTCATGCAGTCCGATACCGCCTCGGCCGTGGCCCGAGGCGCCATCAGCAAGGGGGATGTGTTGGCCGTGGCACGTGTCGCCGGTATCCAGGCCGCCAAGCGCACGCCCGATCTGATCCCGCTGTGCCACCCGCTCTTGATCGGCTCGGTGTTCGTGAACTTCGAGATCAGCGACAGCCACATCGAGGTCGAGGCCCACGTGGACACCGTCGACCGGACCGGCGTGGAGATGGAGGCCCTGACCGCCTGCGCCGTGGCGGCCTTGACCATCTACGACATGTGCAAGTCCATGGACAAGAGCATGGTCATCGGCGAGATGACGCTGTGGGAGAAGCACGGCGGCCGCTCGGGAACCTATCGACGACCGCCCGAGTCCTGACCGGCTGATTCGGCCGGCCGCGTTGGCGCCGGGACGGTCGACGACTAGCGTCGTCATCGACTCGTAACAATCCACCCGTCGTTCGCGCGATGAGCGCGAGATCCACTACGCGGTGCGCGCAAACGACTACCGTGCACCCACTGTCCGCCTTCACGGAGACCGCTGTGTATCTTCTGCTCCTCGCCGCTGCGTGGCTGATCGTCCTGGTGCCGCCCCTCGTGCAGCGCTTCGCGGTGGCCCGACCCGCGGCTTTGCGCGATCCGTTGGCTGCGCTGGCCCGCCGTCAGGGCCAGGTCCCCCTCGCCACGGCGCCCTCCCCGCCGGCTCGCCCCACCGCCACGCACCCGCAGGCTGCGTCGACGCCGGACCCTCTCGTTCCCCGAAGCGCCTTCGACGCCGAACAGCGTCGCCGCATGGTGGCCGCGGCGCTGGGCCTGATGTCCTTGGTGTCGTTGATGGTGATCCCGGCGCTCGGTGTCGGTCCGCTCGTGCTCCACATCGTCATCGATGCCGCGCTGATCGGCTACGGGTACGCATGGTGGCGCCGCAACCAGATGCTCGACGCGGCCACGGCATCGGTGGTGGCGCTGTCATCGTTGCGACCGGCCGCGGCCAACCCCTCGCCGATAGTGGTCACGGGCGAGTTCCGCCGGGTGGTCAACGGCTGATCTCGTCACGTCGTGACCCGGCCGGCCCGGCGGGTATCATGACCATCCCTTCGGGGCTGTAGCTCAGCTGGCTAGAGCGCCTCGGTCGCATCGAGGAGGCCAGGGGTTCGACTCCCCTCAGCTCCACCGAACAACCCAGCGTTTCCCACCCCGGAACCTCAGACCACCGATGATGATCGCGAGGTCAGGGACAGCTGGCCTCGAGTGAGCCGGGAGTCCCCTCCAGGTTCGCCTCGTCGGTGCCGTCGAAGAACGGCGTCTCGGCCGAGACGTCCTTGCCGTCCACCACGATGAACTCGGTGGCGGCACCGGCCAGCTGCGTGTTGAACGGGTCGGCCGACAGCGACACCGACGGGTTCTCGAAGTCCTCGATGTCGTCCAGGCTCACGGAGTGTCCGAACGAGTCGATCGAGACGTACAGCTGCAGTCCGTCCTGGACCGATGACACCACCAGCTCGGCACCCTCCTGGCCGATCTGGTCGGGCCCGAACGCACACAGCACCGAGTCGAACGTCCATGTCTGGTCGCCCACCGTGAGCGTGGCCCCTCCGCCTCCCTGCGCGGCCTGGGTCTCCTCGAGATTCTCGACCAGGCCGTCGACACCGGCGGGATCGTCGGCCCCGCTGGTGGTTGGGCTCTCGCCTGCCTCGGCGGTGGTGACCGTCGACTCGCTGTCGTCGGTCGTGTCATCGTCGCTGCTCCCGCACCCGGCAAGGACCAGCAGCAAGGCGGTGACCAGCACGATCACCGTCGGTGCCCGGTGCCGCATCGAGGGGGCGCAACCATCCGCTGACGTCTTCAGACCCATCTTGTCCTCCTGGAGCCGGATCGCGAGTGGACCAGAGGGAACCCGAGGAGGCAAATGGAGGTCAGGGTACGCGTGCGAGCAATGCTTTGAGATAGCCCCCCTGGGCGAAGCCGACGGGATGGTCGAGGGGATGGCCGAACGACTCCTGGATGTGGACGGCGACGCCGGCTGACCGGGCCCCGGCGGCCATCGAGTCCCGTAGCGCCTCCTCGGTGATCCGACTGGAGCACGACGCCTGGAAGAGCCAGCCGCCCGGTGCCACGAGCGGGCCGACCAGCGCCGTGAGCCGGCTGTACGCCCGCCGCGCCGCGGCGACGTCGGCGGCGCGGTTGGCGAACGAAGGGGGATCGAGGACGACCACGTCGAAGCGGCGGCCGGCCGCAGCCAGCTCGGCCAGACCGGTGAAGGCGTCACCCGCCTGGGTCGACACCCGGCAGGCCGTCACCGCGGGGTGGTCCCGGTTGCGTTCGAGATTGGCTCGCGCCTCGGCCAGGGCAGGCTCGCTCTGGTCCACGAGGTGCACCGATGCCGCCCCTGCGGCTGCGCTGTGGACCGAGAAGCCGCCGGTGGAGGAGAAGACATCGAGGAGGTCCGCGCCGGCGGCCAGGGCGGCGACTCGCTGACGGTTGTCCCGCTGGTCGAGGAAGTGCCCGGTCTTGGGGCCCCGGCGCAGGTCGGCACCGAAGCGTCGGCCGTACTCGCGGAATTCGACGGGACACTTGGCGATCTCACCGAGCACGACGTCGCCGTCGGCCAGCCCGCACCAGTCGGACCGACCGACGGCCCGTGACAGGCGGACGATCACCACGGTTGCGTCGATCAACGCACAGAGGATCTCGGCCACCTCGGCCAGGTGAGGCAGCCACGCCGAGGTGTAGAGCTTCATGACCAGCGCCTGATCGTACTGATCGACCACCAATCCGGGCAGGCCGTCGTTCTCGCCGTGGACCAATCGGTAGGCGTTGGTGTGGGTGCTGCGCCGCAGCTCTTCCCGGCGGTCGAGGCTTCGCATCAGGGCGTCGGACCAGAACTCCGGACCGATCGGGGTCGGCGAGCCCGCATGGAGCACCCGCAGGCGGATCGGGGAGGTGGGATCCCACAACCCGATGGCCAGGAAGTCCCGTTGGTGGTCGAAGACCACGGCCAGATCCCCGGGTGCGCCGTCGTGGGACACCGATGTGATCGACCCGTCGAAGACCCACGGATGCCCGGCTCGGAGCTGACGCTCGGCGTCGCGGGTGACCCGAACGGCCAGCCGCCGTGGCGAGGGTGCGGGGGTGGGGGGAAGGAGCAGGCCCATCAGGGCTTCAGTCTGGCCCCGGCGTGTCACAATCGTTCCTCGCCTTTCGACCGGGAGAACCATGAAGACCCAGATCCATCATCGGTTCGCATCGGCGTTGCCCCCCGACGACGACCACCTCTATCGGACCGGGGCCTGGACGCCGCAGTCGGTGGAGTACGACGCCTGGGACCTCGAGGTCGAAGGCCGCGTGCCCGACGATCTGGAGGGAACGTACCTGCGCAACACCGAGAACCCGTTGTTGCCGTCGATTCGGCAGTACCACCCCTTCGACGGTGACGGAATGCTCCACTCGATCTCGTTCAGCAATGGCGAGACGCAGTACCACAATCGTTTCGTCCGGACCGATGGCTTCCTCGCCGAGCGCGAGGCCGGCGAGGCATTGTGGGCCGGCGTGGCCGAGCGCCCGTCGTTGGCCCGCCGGCCGTGCGACCTGGGTGCGCGACCCAACACCAAGGACGCCTCCAGTACGGACGTGGTCGTGCACAACGGTCGGGCCCTCACCAGCTTCTACCTCTGCGGTGACCTGTACCAGCACGATCCCGTCACCCTCGAGGCTCACGGCCGGGCCGACTTCGATGGCCGGTTCCCGGCCGAGGGGGTATCCGCGCACCCCAAGGTCGACGAGCACACAGGGGAGATGCTTTTCTTCAACTACGGGACCGAGCACCCGTACATGCACTACGGCGAGGTGTCACCGACCGGCGCCCTCACCACCTATCTCGATGTCGAGCTGCCCGGGCCCCGACTTCCGCACGACATGGCCTTCACCGAGCACTACGCGATCGTCAACGACCTGCCCATGTTCTGGGACCCCGACGCATTGGCTGCGGGTCACTACTACCCCAGGCTGTTCGGTCACCTGCCGACCCGCTTCGGCCTGATCCCGCGTCGCGGAGGCGGCGACGTCCGGTGGTTCGAGGCCGACCCCACCTACGTCCTGCACTGGATCAACGCCTACGAGGACGGCGACGAGGTGGTCCTCGACGGCTTCTTCCAACACGACCCGTCACCTGCGCCTCGGGCCGATCTCAGCGAGCAGCATCAGCTCTTCCGCTATCTCGACCTCTACTCGATGCAATCGCGGCCCCATCGATGGCGCTTCGACCTCCGCACCGGAGCCTGTCGCGAGGAATCGCTCAGCGACCGGATCCAGGAGTTCGGCATGATCAACGGACGCCACGGTGGGCGGCCGCATCGGTACTCGTACAACGCCCTACCGGCCGATGGGTGGTTCGGGTTCATCGGGGTGATCAAGCACGATCTGGTCGCCGGGACCGAAGAGGTGTTCAGCCTGGCTCCGGGAGAGTTCGCCAGCGAAACGGTCATGGCCCCCCGGCGAGGGAGCCGGGCCGAGGATGACGGCTACCTGGTCACCGTCACCGTCGACGTCGACCGCGATCGGTCCCAGTGCCTGATCCTCGATGCTGCCGATCCGGTGGCTGGTCCGCTGGCCCGGATCACCCTGCCCGAACGCATCAGCAGCGGCACGCACGCCTACTGGTACGACCCGGCGGGCTGAGCCGGGCTCGCTCTCGGGTAGGGTCCTCGACCGCATGCACCCTGACACCGTCCGCCGCTGCTTCGATCTCGAGGCGATCGGTGACCACCGCTTCCGGGCGGCCGTCGCGGGTTTCCCCGGCGTCACCTGGGCCTACGGCGGGATCCTGATCGGGCAGTGTGGGCTGGCCGCGCGGGCCACCGGTGAGGGTCGCGAGCTCCGTTCCTCCACGGTCACGTTCGTGTCCCGCACCGACATCGACGAGCCGGTGGAGATCGACGTCGAGCGGGTGGCCGACCGGGGCACCTTCGCCACTCGCCTCATCCATGTGACCCAGGGGGGCCAGGTGCGAGCCATCGCAACCGTGCTGCTCCACACCTTCGAGGACGGACCCGATCACCAACTCCCCATGCCCACGGTGATCGGACCCGACCAGGCCGTGCCCGGGCATCCGGGCCTGCCCGTCGAGGTTCGTGACGCCTCCAGTGGCCGACTGATGTCGGGCGACGTGGAGGAGCCCTTTCTCGACATCTGGTATCGGGCGCCGGAGTTGGCGCACGACGCTCCCAGTCAGGAAGCCATGGTGGGCTACATCAGCGATCTCAGCCTGCTCGAGGCGGCCTGGCGACCGGTGCCCGACGCCACCATCCGCCACATCGATCGGATCATCTCCAGCACCCTCAGCCATTCGATGTGGTTCCACGAGCCGCCTCGGCTGCACGACTGGGTGTTGTTCCACGCCCAGTCGCCGCGGGCGGCGGCCGGCCGATCGCTGTGTACCGCCCACATCTTCTCGAGCGACGGCTCGCTGATGGTGTCCGTGGCCCAGGAGGGCCTGATGCGCTTTCGCGATGGCGCACCTCGGGGATGACCAGGAGGATCGCCGTCTTCGATCTGGGCAACGTGGTGGTGCGTTGGGATCGTCGATACCTGTACGAGAAGCTCATATCCGACGCCAACGAGCTCGACTGGTTCCTCGAGAACGTGCTCACCCTGGCCGAGAACGCAGTGCTCGATCGGGGGACGCCCCTGTCGGAGATGACCCGTGACCTGGCCCGCCGGCACCCGGCTCAGGCCGATCTGATCGATGCCTTCCGCACCCGCTGGTCCGAGACGGTCGGGGAGGTGCTGGACCAGACGGTGGCGGTGCTCGACGAGCTCTCCGAGGGGGGCGTTCCGTGCTACGCGCTGTCCAATTGGGGCGCCGACACGTTCGAACAGGTGCGCGACGGTTTCGGCTGGTTGGATCGGTTCGCCGGTGTGGTGATCTCTGGTCAGGAGGGCGTGGTGAAGCCGGACCCGGCGATCTTCACGCTCCTGTGCGAGCGGTACCGGTTCAGGCCCGACGAGGCGGTGTTCATCGACGACTCTCCGGCGAACGTCGCTGCGGCACAGGCGCTGGGGTTCGCCTCGCTGCTCTTCAGCGAGTCACTGGATCTACGAGCTGCGCTGATCGCCCAGGGTCTGCCGGTCGCGGTCGACTGATCGCGCCCGTCCGCACCAGGGCCGCCGGTCAACGCTCGACGCGCTCGGACCCCACACCCGTGTAGCGGGTCATGGGTCGTCGAGCTCGCTCGGCGTGCCAGTGGGGGTCGCGGCAGTGGGCATGGAAGTGATCGGGGATCTGCCGCATGCGCCGATCGATCGACCAGCCGCCCGGCCCGAACCGCAGATCGCCGGCCGCGCCGAGGACGCGCAGCATGTGTGCGATGTCTTCATCGCTGGGGTCGATGCCGTGGGGCCGCCAGACCACCATGGGAACCGAGCACACCTCGCAGTCGGCGACCCAGCACACGTCGTCTTCGTGGTACCAGTGCGTGTAGCGCGCCGCTTCACAGAGCTCGCAGTCCGGCTCGACGGCGCCGTTCGCGGTCAACAGCTCGGATCCCGGTGGTCGAAGGCCGGATCGCCCGACGGGGAGATGGTGGCGGCCAGCAAGCAGGGGCGCGTCGCCGTTTCGTCGACCAGTGAGACCGACGCCACGGCGGTGTCGGCCTCGAGATCGTCCAGGACGGGCCAGACGAAGCGGCCCAGCCCCATGAACACCGCGGCGTCGTCCACTCGCCGGAAGGCATGGAGCACCCCGGCACCGTGGCCCATGATCACGTCGGCACCGGCGGCGACGAGACGCTCTGCCAGCTCGTTGTCGGCCGGATCGGCGGCTCTGGCTCCGTCACGGCCCCAGTGCACACCGACGATGAGGGGAATGCCGTTGCGGGCCGCGTCGCCGATCATCGTCACGGCCTCGGCGTCGGACACCCTGAACGGTCCCGAGCGCGGGATGGCCAAGATGTCGACCGGTCCGTTCACCGTCTCCAGGGTGACGGGGTCGACCCCCGGACCGACGGCGACGATGTCGGCTTCGGCCAGGGCTCGAAGGGTGTCCTCGATGCCGGCTGGCCCGAAGTCCGTGATGTGGTCGTTGGTGAGGACCGCCGCGTCGACCCCAGCTGCCACCATCTGGTCGAGATCGTCCGACCGGCACCGCACGGCGAAGTCGACTCCGTCCCGGAGCGGCGCCTCGTCCGTCACCGGGCACTCGAGGTTGGCGATCGTGAGATCGTCCTCGAGGAAGCGTTGGGTGATCGGGCCGGTGACCTGGCCGTACCGGGTTCCCTCGTAGAACGGCCCCGGATTGGGGAGCCAGTCACCGATGAGATGCACCTCGGTGGCATCGGATTCGACGACCGCAGGCTCACTCGCCTCCTTGCCACCGCCCGGCGCGGACGGTGAGTCATCTCCGGTGCCGACGCTGCTCGAGCAGCCGGCGATCAACAGGCCGATCGTGGCCAGTGGCGCGGCCAGTTCGAGAAGCGGGCGGGTGAACATCCGATGTCCCAGGGTACGGCCACAACCCGACAGCTGAGCGTCGGCCCCCGGCCTGGGGTGGGTCACTCTGGGCGCGACTCAGCCGCAGGCCGGTTCTCCCTCGAAGAAGCCATCACGGAACCCGTCGGTGCGCTCGAACAGGGAGGCATCGAAGTTCGGGTTGCGGTAGCGCAACATCACGGCCAGCGCCTCGTCGAGGTCTCCGGCCGAGAGGTCGAGGAACAACGGCGTTCCGTCGGTGTCGGTGTCGATCTGCACCTCGCCCTCGTACACCTCACGGGCCCAGACCCCGGCCAGGCAGTGGCTGGCCACGTCGAGCTCGGTGGCGCTTCCCGGAGCCTGGTCGATGTCGAGGAGAGCCTGCGCGTACTCGCGGGCGAACAGCAGGGCCAGGGCGAAGTCGCCGATATCGGCGTGCACCTTGGCCAGCGTGTCCTGATCGAACGAGATGGTGCTCGTGTCCGGACACCAGAAGATCGGGCCGCCTTCGGATTGGTCGATGCCGGGGCAGCTGGGCTGTCCGCCGCGCGTCGACTGGTACTCGTCCAGTCCGATCTGATCGCCCAGCGCGGCCTCGATCCGCGGACCCCACACCTCGCGGAGGGCCCGCAGCGTGACGTCGAGCGCTTCGTCGTAGGGCAGGTTGCCTCCGGTACCGCGATCATCGGGAGCGAACTGGAGATCGACGACCCGCTCGAGCACGTTCTGTTCGTTGTACGCCGCACACGCCGACGCGCCTGCTGTCAGGCCCTCTCCGTAGGCGCCCACGCGGTCGAATCCGCTGCCGTGGGCCCCCTGGGACAGCGGGTCCAATCCCGGTGGGTCACGCAGCAGCAGGAAACCGGCGACCGAACCGTCGAGCTCCTCGGGTGTGTAGGGCGGCACCCGTTCGCTTTCGTCGGCCTGGATGCTGCCCACCCATGCACCGGCGAGACAATCGGCCTGGAGCTCCTTCAGGATGGTGGGACCGTCGACCCCGGCCTTGGTCTGCACCATGTGACCCCACTCGTGGGCCATGACCACCGCCGGGGCGGCACTCCCGAAGTTCTCGGTCAGCTTGGGGAACAGGAAACGGCTGTCCCACGTGATGTAGTCCTCTGGGGGGCAGTAGATGGCGTTGTTCTCCAATACGTCGTTGGGCAACGCCTGCCCGCAGGTGAGACCCCTGTCGTTGACCGGGTCGAAGGGGAACGCACCCTTGCCCGGCGGCGAGTAGCGCCCGGAGGCCCACACATCGGCGAAGACGGCCTGCCAGTACTCGTCGACGTCGATGCTCGCGTCCAGTGCGAGCTGGTCCATCTGCTCCCGGGCCGCGGCGGTCATGTCGTCACGAGTGATGGGCTCGGTGGCGATGAGATCGGTCCGGGGGCCGACTCCGCCGCCTCCTCCGTCGCCTCCGCCCCCGAGGTCGATACCGCCGCAGCTCTGGCTCAACAGCACGAACACCACCACGACGACGAGGATCATCACGAGACCACTGCCGCCGGCCTTGGGCCCACACCCGGTTCCGAGCGGCAGGCCACCGAGGCCGCCCCCGCCGGGGGGTGCCGGGCTTGCGCCGCCACCGGTCGGAAAGATGGACCTGCCCGAGCGCCGTCGCCGTGATCCCCCCGAGCTGCCTGTGGGCTTGGCGCCACGGCGTACTCGCATGTGTTCCTCCTCCGACGATGCGCCCGGACCGGCGCACATCGGCCCGAGACCCTACCGGTCCGGCGGCACGGTCGTCTCGGTGACGGGGGGAGCGACGGGGGTCAGCGCACGGTGAGCATCTGTTGGACGTTGATGCCCCCTGCTGCGA
>JAOUEE010000486.1 GCA_029858875.1 Acidimicrobiia bacterium | reverse complement strand
AGCATCGGCATGGCGTTCCCCGAGGTAGGCATCACCGGCAGTGAACTGCTCCGCCGGGCCGACGCCGCCATGTACGACGCCAAGTCGCGCGAGTCCAGCCCCGGCTTCACCATCTACCACCCCCAGCTCGACCTGGCCGGACAGCGTCGGGCCCGGCTGGCCAGCGAGTTCCAGAAGGCGCTCGAGGCCGGCGAGCTCCATGTCGAGTACCAGCCGATCGTGTACGCCTCGGACGCCCGCATCGCGGGGGCCGAGGCGCTGGTGCGCTGGCAGCACCGCGATCTCGGACCCATCAGTCCGTCCACCATCCTCGACCTGGCCGAGGGCAACGGGCTAACCAAGGAGCTGAACCGTTGGATCATCTGCCGAGCCGCCAACGAGGCGGCATCGTGGCCGCTCCGCGAAGACGTGCCCTTCTTCCTGGCTGTCAACGTCTCACCCGGTGAGCTCGACTCGCCGCACCTGCCCTCCCACGTCCGAGAGGCCCTGACGCTGTCGGGCCTGCCCCCGGACAAGCTGGTGGTGGAGCTCAGCGAACGCATCGTGAGTCCTGACCAGAGCTATCTGGCCAACCTGGAGCGACTCAACGAGATCGGCATCCGACTGGCGCTCGACGACTTCGGTGAAGGGCGAACCTCGCTGGCCCACCTGCGGGGACTGCCCATCAGCATGCTGAAGATCGACCGTTCGTTGGTGAGCCACTCCACCCGCTCGGACTCAGACCAGATCATTCTCGAGGGGATGTGCCGCCTGGCCCACGAGCTGGGGTTCATCGTGGTGGCCGAGGGCGTGGAGGACCAGGCCCAGCTGGACGCGGTGCGCGAGGCGAAAGCCGACCTCGTGCAGGGCTTCCTGCTCCATCGGCCTCTGGACGCTGCCGAAATCGGATACCACATCGCGGATCAACACCGCACCGCGCCGCTCACCCGGTCGCGGGGAGTCGGCTGATGCCACTGCCCCTGGTGGAGATGCCCCCCGAGGAGAGCGTGTCGCCGCGTGACCGGCGCGTCGCCCGCTCCACGGCCCGTGCCTTTGCGGCCGCCATCTCAGCCCTGCTGATCGCCACCCTCGTCGTGGCTCGTTCGGGCAGCGCCCTCGAGGCCGAGGGAACGGTGGCAGGCACCAACTTCGCGGCCGGAACGGTCTCGCTCGTCGACGATGACCGTGGGCGATCGCTGTTCGACCTCTCGGACATGGCCCCCGGGCGGCCTGTGGTGCGCTGTATCCAGGTCGTCTACGACGGTTCGATCCTGCCCGTCGATCTGACCTTGCAGGCCGAGGGCGACGGGGCACTGCTCCCGTATCTCGAGACGACGATCGAGGAGGGAACCGGCGGCGCCTTCACGTCCTGCGACGGTTTCGATCCCTCGCGGGTGGTCTACGGCGGCACCCTCTCGACGCTGACCACGCGCAGTCGCCTGCCGATCGGCACGATCAACAACACCGGCGATGGCATGTCGTTCCGGGTGACCTTCGACCTGGCCGATGAGCAGGACGCCCTGGGCAAGACGGCCAGCGCCGATTTCGTCTGGGAGGTGACGCCGACGTGACCGAGGAGGACACCAACCATCGTGGCTTCGTCATCATCGTGATCCTGGTGCTGGCCCTGCTGACGGTCGCCCTGCCCGTGGGCCTGCTGACCTGGGCCCGCACATCGCAGGCCAACTTCGCCGAGTCCGAGGAGGTCGGCGTCAACCGCCTTGGCACGGCGACGGCCGACATCGAGGTCGGGGCCGTCCGGGCCCTCCTCGGAGCCCGCAACATGGCGCCCGGCGACGTCGCCACGGGAAGCGTCGACGTGCGCAACGCGGGTTCGCTGCCGCTGCGCTACGCCGTCACCGCCGAGATCAACCAGGGACCGCTGGTGGAGTGGCTGCGATGGGACATCTGGGCGCAGCCGGCCGGCTGCTCGACCACGCCGCCGGCCAGCCTGCTCCGCGAGGCGGTCGTGCTGACGGCCCCCGTCGCCGAAATCCTCGGCGACCCCCTCACGGGCCGAGATCCCGGTGACCGCCGGCTCGGCGCGGGCCAGCAGGAGTCGCTCTGCTTCGCGGCCCGCCTGCCCATCAACGCGTCCAACGTCGTGCAGGGTGCCGAGATAGCGGTCGACTTCATCGTCGACGCCGAACACGACATCGAGCCGACGCCGTGAACGACACTCTGAAGCGGCTGGGCCGGGCCACCGGCGTGGTGGGCGCCGGACTCGTCATCGCCTTCGTGGCCGTCGTCCTCGGAGCGGTGGCGGCCGGCTACCGGCCGGTCGTGATCCAAACCGGCAGCATGGGTGATGCCGCTCCCGCTGGCTCACTGGTCATCGCTGCACCGCGCGACGCCGCCGACGTCGCCGCCGGCGATGTCCTGGTCATGCGCCGCCCGGGCGTGGCCACCGTG
>JAOUEE010000131.1 GCA_029858875.1 Acidimicrobiia bacterium | reverse complement strand
ATCGACATCGGCGGAGGACCCCGGCACCGTTGCGGCACCATCAGCACCAGCGGAGGACCCCGGCACCGTTGCGGCACCATCAGCACCGGGGGAGGACCCCGGCACCGTTGCGGCACCATCAGCATCATCGGAGGCGTCCGGGACGAAGTCGGCGATCAGGGGGGCGGGGTCGGGAAGGTCCTCCAGCTCGCCGGTGGCCCGGCGGGCCAGGACCACGGCCCCGACCACGGCGATGGTCAACAACAGGGCGGTGAGCTCGAAGGCGAACACCCAGTCGGTGAACAGGCGATCACCCAACTGGTTGATGTCGAAGCGCTCCGGGTCCATGGGCAGGATGCCCACACCCGTGGCCTCTCGTACGCTCAGGATCACGGTCACCAGGCCGGCCAGCAGCGCGGCGCCGAGCACCACGGCCACCGGTCGGAGCCCCACCACGGGCTCGACCTCGAGGGACTCGGCCTTGTCCACGCCCACCAGCATGATCACGAACAGGAACAAGATCACGATGGCCCCGGCGTAGACCACCACCTGGATGGCGGCCAGGAAGTAGGCCTCCTTGGCGATGAACAACACGGCGACACCGAACAAGGTCTGCACCAGGAACAGCGCCGAGTGCACCGGATTCCGGGCCAGGACCACACCCAGTGCGCCCACCACGCACACCGCGGCGGCGATGACGAAGGTGATGATCTCCGCGTTCATCAGTGATGCCCGCCTTCGTCGACGGGGTCGACCTCGGCCGCGGGCGGCTCGGGATCCTCACCGAACTGGCCGACCTCAGGAGCCCGCACCCCGTAGCCCAGTTCGCCCGACCAGCCCACGGTGCCCACGTAGTCGGCATCACCGGCGGGCGATGTGGCCCGCATCCACGCCGAGGTGGCCACGTCCTCACCCGGTCGCCAGTCCTCCCAGGGGAGGTTCTGGGGCAGGCCGTCGTCGCCCACCAGCAGTTCGTCCTTGGTGTAGATGGCGTCGCTGCGGTTGGTGAAGGAGAACTCGAACAGCTTGGTCTCGGTGATGGCCTGGGTGGGGCAGGCTTCCACGCACAGATCGCAGTGGATGCACCGCAGGTAGTTGATCTCGTAGATGTAGCCGAAGCGCTCACCCGGTGACACGGGCTCGTCGAGCGGGTTGTCCTGACCGCGGACGTAGATGCACTTCGCCGGGCAGACCCCGGCGCACAGCTCACAGCCGATGCACTTCTCCATGCCGTCCTCGTACCGATTGAGGACGTGCCGACCGTGCAGACGATCGGGTTTGGGGCTCTTCTCTTCGGGGTACTCGGTGGTGACCCGCTCCTCGAAGAGCTTGTCGAACGTGACCCGGAAGCCGCGGAGGTAGTCGAGGACGCCCATCAGGACACCTCCTCGTGCTCGTGAGCGTCGCCCGCGCTGATGGCGGCCATCAACAGCGAGGTGCAGATGATCAACAGTCCCAGTCCGATGCCCGCGGCCAGCACGATCTGTCCGGCCGACCAGTCGTACTCGTTGGCGATGTTGCGGGTGGCCAGGAACAGCAGCCAGGCCAGCGAGATCGGGATCAACAGCTTCCAACCCAGATCCATGAGCTGGTCGTACCGCAACCGGGGCAGGGTGGCCCGCAGCCACACGTAGAAGAACAGGAAGAGCATCAGCTTCAGGAAGAACCACAGGATCCCGAAGGCCCAGCCGATCCCTTCGATCGGCACCGGTCCGGCCGGCCCACCGAGGAACAGCGTGACGATGATGGCCGACATCGTGATCACGTTCATGAACTCGGCCAGGAAGAACAGGGCGAAGCGGATGGAGCTGTACTCGGTGTGGAAGCCGCCGACCAGCTCCTGTTCGGCCTCGACCAGGTCGAACGGCGGCCGGTTGAGCTCGGCCGTCCCGGCGATGAGGAACACCAGGAAGGGCACGAACCCGGTGACCAGGAGGTTCCAGTTCGGTAGGGGGACGACCCCGAGCAACTCGGGCCCGGCGGCGGCCTGACCGAGCGCGATGTCGTGGGTGCTGAGCGACTCGCTCTGGAGGAGCACGGCGACCAGGGCCAGACCCAGTGCCGCTTCGTAGGACACCATCTGAGCCGAGGCTCGCACCGAGCCCAGCAGCGGGTACTTCGAGCCCGACGACCAACCGGCCAGCATGATCCCGTACACGGCCATCGATGACATGGCCAGGAAGAACAGGATGCCGATGTGGGGATCGGCCACCTGGAGGTACGTGTCGTGGCCGAAGAGCCGCACCACGCCGGCCTTGTTCACGAAGTCGCCGCCGATGGGCACGATGGCGAAGACGAGGAAGGCCGGGATCAGTGACAGGTAGGGCGCCAGCTTGAACACGAAACGGTCGCTCTTGTCCGGGATGAGGTCTTCCTTGAAGAACAGCTTCACCCCGTCGGCCAGGGTCTGGAGGATGCCCCACGGACCGGCCATGTTCGGACCGATCCGGTTGTGCATGTCACTGACCAGCTTGCGCTCGAACCAGATCATCAACATGACCGCGACCAACAGGAGGGCGAAGGCCACCACCACCTTGAGCACGGTGATCAACAGCTCGGCGAGCCAGGCGTCCTCCAGGTACAGCGGATCGAGGCCGAACAACATCAGGCCCGCTCCACGAGCACTTCGGTGACCAACGTGGTCGTGTCGATGAGGTCATACGGATCGGGACCACCGAGGTGGCTGACCATGACCGCGCTCCCACGGGGGACACCGGGATCGCTCTGCACGGCGAGCGTGACGCCGCCGCGAGCCGACGTGACCGATACCTCGTCACCGGCCGAGACACCCAGCTTCTCGAAGTCGGCAGCGTGCAGCGCCAGCACCGGCTCGCGGTGCAGCCCGGCCGAGGACGGGCTGGCGGCCAGCGACGAGCCCTGGTCGTACATGGCCCGAACCGACACCAGACGCAGCGCGTAGGCATCCTTGGCCGGGAGCTCGCCCTGCTCGACAGGCGTGTAGTCGATGGTGCCCGTCACCAGCACGCCGTCGCGCTCGGCGGCGGCGGCCGGATCGATGGCGGCATGTACGGGCGACATCGCCGCCAGCTCGGTCCACACATCGTCGAGCGATTGGATCGCGAGGTCACCCCCGAGGGCCAGAGCCAACTCGGCGGCGATGATCCAGTCGGGTCGAGCGGTGCCCGGCGGCGTCACCTTCTGGGCCAGCGCGCTGAGTCGACCCTCGAGGTTGGTGAACGTACCGGCCACCTCGGTGGTCGCCGCCGCAGCCAACACGATGTCGGCCGCAGCGACCGAATCGGTGGGCAAGGTGTCGACGGCCACGACGGTGTCGACCGCGTCGAAGGCCTGCTCGGCCAGGTGGCGGTCGGGGAAGTCGCGCAGTGGATCGGCGCCCAGGAGGATCAGCGCGTCCACCTCTCCGGCTACGGCCGCCGTGAGGATGCCGGTGCTGTCCAGACCGGTTTCGCTGGGAACCGAGGTCCATCCTCGGGGAATCCCGGCGCCGAGTCGCTGACGGCCGGGCAGGAGCCCGGGCGCCAGGCCCATGTCGAGGGCGCCGTGGACATTGCCCCGGGTGAGCGTGGACAAGAAGCCCACATCGTCGATGTTCGACAGCGCGGCGGCCGCTTCGGCGACCACAGCCGCCGACTCGGCCGCCGAAGCCCGACCGAGCAGGACCGTGACCGGACCGCCGGCGGCGATGGCCTGGTGGGCCGCGCCGATGGCGGCGCCCGATACTCCCGCGACATCGTCTGTGGTGCCCGCCACCAGCGCACGAGCCAACGCGCCCAGCTCACCTGGTCGGGGATGCAGCGTGTGGGCCGCGAGGGCGCTGAGCCCGGTGCTGCGGGGCGTGAGCTCGATGAGCGTGGCGCCGTCCTCGATCACCGCGTGCCGCAACCGTAGGTAGAGCGCTCCCAGCGACTCCTTCGGGTCCGGTCCGCACAACACGATGGTGCCGCCCGGCCGGCAGGCATCGGCGATGGTGGCGCGTGGCAGCCCCAGCACCAGGTCAGCGGGCAAGCCGTCACCCAGTTGAGCGTCGACGTGATCGGTGCCGATCACGTCCTTCAGGAGCTTGGCCCACACGTACTGGGCCTCGTTGGTGAGTCGTGCCCCGCCGATGGCGGCGACCCGCGACGCCGGCGTCTTGGCGATGGCATCGGCGGCGGCACCGAGCGCAGCCGACCAGGTGGTGACCCGATGGCCCTCGCCAGAGGCGATGAGAGGCTCGGTCAGGCGCAGTTCGCTGTTGAGGGCCTCGAAGCTGAACCGCTCGCGGTCACCGAGCCAACCCCAGTTGACGGCGTCGCTGTCGACGCCGAGGTAACGCAGCACCTTGTTGCGGCTGGACTGGATGACGATGCGCGATCCCACCGAGTCGATGGTGGCCGTGGACTCGACCTCCTCGAGATCCCAGGGCCGCGCCTTGAACCGGTAGGGCTTGGCCGTGAGGGCCCCGACGGGACAGATCTGCACCGTGTTGCCGCTGAAGTACGACGCGAAGGGCTCGTCGGGGAAGGTGTTGACCTCGGTGCCGTTGCCCCGGCCCTGGAAGTGGATCAGCGGGTCCCCGGCCACCTCCTTGGCGAAGCGGGTGCAGCGGTCGCAGAGTATGCACCGCTCACGGTCGAGATACACGTTGTCGTTGATGGGGATCGGCTTCTCGTAGTGCCGCTTCTCCTCGACGAATCGGCTCTCTCCCGGCCCGTAGGCCATCGTCTGGTCCTGGAGCGGGCACTCCCCGCCCTTGTCGCAGATCGGGCAGTCGAGCGGATGGTTGATGAGCAGGAACTCGAGCACCCCGTCCTGGGCCTTCTTGGTGAGGTCGCTCTCGGTCTCGACCACCATGTCGGGGGCACAGGTGAGCATGCAGGACGGCTGGAGCGCCGCCCCGCGGCCGGTGTCGACCTCGACCAGACACATCCGGCACATGCCGACCGGCGTCATGCGAGGGTGATAGCAGAACCGTGGGATGTAGACGCCGTTGCGCTCGCAGGCGTCGATCAACAGTTCGCCGGTGCGGGCCTCGACAGCCTGCCCGTTGACGGTGATGGCGATGCCCTCGGCGGTATCGGCGGTGTCGGTCATGAACGGAGGAAACCTAGCGCTGGCCGGCGCTGACGGGGATGGTCGTGCGGACGGGAATCCTGGCCTCGAACTCGGGGCGAAAGCGTCGGATGGCGCTCACGATGGGCGCCACCGAGGACGGGCCGAGGGGGCAGATGGTGGTCTGCTTGGGCGGGAAGGGGACGGCTTCGAGGCCTTGGCTCTCGTCGGCGGCCACCGGGTAGGGACCGGGGCTGATGTTGTCGGCCACGTCGAGCAGCATGTCGATGTCGCCGGGTCGACCGTGGCCGTCGTAGATGCGGCGGAGGATCTGCTCTTCCCAGGTGGTGCCCTCGCGACAGGGCGTGCACTTGCCGCAGGACTCGCGGGCGAAGAACCGGACCACGCGCAGGCAGGCCTGCACGGCGTCGGTGCTGTCATCCATGATGACGATGGCTCCCGATCCCAGCATGGACCCGGCCGCGCCCACCGGGCGGGCCTCGAGCGGCAGATCGAGGTGCTCCTCGAAGAACCAGGGGGCCGATCCTCCGCCGGGGATGAACATCTTCAGCTGGTGGCCGTCGCGGATGCCCTGGCAGTGGTTGTCGCCGTAGATCAGATCGCGGAAGGTGGTGACACCGTGCTCGACCTCGTACACGCCGGGGCGTTTCACGTGGCCGCTGACGGCGAACATGCGGGTCCCGGGCGACGACTCGGACCCGTGCCTCTTGTAGGCCTCGGCGCCGTTGGAGATGATCCACGGCACGTTCGAGAGCGTCTCGACGTTGTTGACGATGGTGGGTTTGCCGTACAGGCCGATGGCGGCCGGGAAGAACGGGGGCTTGAGTCGGGGCATGCCCCGGTTGCCTTCCAGGCTCTCGATGAGGGCGGTCTCCTCGCCCACGATGTAGGCGCCCGCACCCCAGTGCAGCACCACGTCCACCGAGAAGTCGGTGCCGAGGATGTTCTTGCCCACCAGCCCGGCGTCGTAGGCGTCGTTCAACGCGGTGGCGATGCGCTCCTGGGCCAGCGCCATCTCGCCGCGGACATACAGGAAGCACTGCGACAGCCCCAGGGCGTAGCAGGCGATGAGGCAACCCTCGATGAGCTGATGGGGATCGAGCTCCATGAGGAGCCGATCCTTGTAGGTGCCCGGTTCGCTCTCGTCGCCATTGACCACGAGGTAGCGGGGCCACACCCCTTCGGGGCAGAACCCCCACTTCGTGCCGGCGGGGAAGCCGGCCCCACCGCGGCCCAACAGCACGGCTTCGCGAACCTCGTCGTGGACCTCGGCCGGGCTCTTGGCCAGACACGCCTCCAGGCCCTGGTACCCACCGGTCGCCCGGCTACGGGTGAGCGTGAACGAGTCGTCGTGCACGAAGCGGGAGGTCACGATCTTCGGCCCGTCGTTCAGGACGTACCCCGGCGCATGCGTGATGTATCCCTCAGCCATTGGCCGCCTCACCTTCGCTGTTGGCCAGCCACACCGGTGCGCCGTCCACCTGATCGGGCGGGACGACTCCGGCCAGCTTGGCCGCAGGGATGTGTTGGCGCACCCGACCGAGCGTGCCGTGGGGCGGGATGTCGGTGCGCTTGCCGGCCCGGAGGTCGGCGACCAGTTCATCGAACTCGTCGTGGGTGATTCGTGGGAAGTACCGGTAGTTCACCTGGAGACAGGGCGCCTCGGTGCAGGCGGCGATGCACTCGTAGTCCTCGACGGTGAATGCCCCGTCGTCGGTGGTGCCACCATGACGCACACCGAGCGTGTCCTCGACGTGGCGCAGCAGCTCCTCGCCCCCGAGCAACATGCACGAGATGTTTGTGCACACGTTCACCAGGTACGTGCCCGTCGGGTGGCGCTTGAACATCTCGTAGAAGCTGCACGTGCCCACCACCTCGGCCGGCGTGACGTCGCAGAGCTCGGCGATGT
The DNA here is from genome assembly GCA_029858875.1 of Acidimicrobiia bacterium. Taxonomy (GTDB): domain Bacteria; phylum Actinomycetota; class Acidimicrobiia; order Acidimicrobiales; family SHLQ01; genus JAOUEE01. The sequence continues at coordinate 2,936 of JAOUEE010000131.1, read as the reverse complement.
GGGCCATGGCATCGTCGGCCACGTACCCGTCCTGCTCCTGGGCCAGATGCAGCAACGGGATCAGGGCCGACTTCTTGATCGGATAGCGCGAGATGATCTCCTGCGCCAGCTCGACGTTCTGGTGGGAGAGGCGACTCATGCCGGCTCTCCCGACGGGCCGGCGCCGCGTGAGCCCGTCAGCGGTGTCGCGCGCTGAACATGACCCAGGACAGAGACGGCGCTCATCGGTCGACCTCCCCCATGATGGGGTCCACCGATGAGATGTTGGCCACCGCATCGGCGATCAGCCCGTTCTGCATCAGGTAGGGCAGGCACTGGAGGTTGATGAGGCTGGGCGGCCGGATGCGCAGGCGGTACGGGTGGGCGCTGCCGTCACTGACGATGTAGCAGCCCAGCTCGCCTCGGGGCGACTCGACGGCGGCGTACACCTCACCCTCGGGGACCTTGAACCCCTCGGTGAAGATCTTGAAGTGGTGGATGAGCGCTTCCATCGACTCGTCGATGCGGGCCCGGGGCGGGGGCGTGACCTTCTTGTCCTGCACCCGGTAGTCACCCTTGGGCATCTGGTCGAGGATCTGGGCGACGATGCGCATCGACTCGCGGATCTCGTTGAGCCTGATCGCGTAGCGGTCGAAGCTGTCGCCGTAGGTGCCGACCACCACATCGAACTCGACCTTGTCGTAGGCCAGGTACGGCATGTCGCGGCGCAGGTCCCACGCGTACCCGGTGGAGCGCAGCAGCGGGCCGGTGACGCCGAGCGCCAACGCTTCGGCCGTGTTCAGGACGCCGACACCCTGCAGGCGCTCCTGCCAGATGGGCTGTCCGGTCATCAAGGTGTCGTACTCGTCGAGCCGGGGAGGAATGAGCTCGAGCAGGCGCAGGACGTCGTCGCGCCACCCGTCGGGCAGGTCGGCGGCCACGCCGCCCGGTCGGATGAAGTTGTGATTCATCCGCAGACCCGACACCTTCTCGAAGAAGCGGAGCACCTCTTCGCGCTCACGCCAGCCAAAGATCATCATCGACACGGCGCCCAGGTCCATGCCGTTGGTGGCCATGAACAGCAGGTGCGACGACATGCGGTTCAACTCGGTGAGCAGCATGCGGATCCACGTGGCGCGCGGTGGCACCTCGAGTCCCAGCAGCTCCTCGACGGCCATCGAGAACGCCAGCTCGTTGAACAAGGGACTGGCGTAGTCCATGCGGGTGACGTTGGTGGTGCCCTGGAGATAGGACAGCTGCTCGCCCTGCTTCTCCATACCGGTGTGCAGGTATCCGATGACCGGCTTGGACCGCACCACCATCTCGCCCCGCAGCTCGAGCATGAGGCGCAACACCCCGTGGGTGCTGGGATGGGACGGGCCCATGTTGATGAACATGGTCTCGTCCTCGGCCAGGTCGTGGGCCACCCCGGCCGGAGCATCGATCACGCCCAGTTGGGCCAGGGCCGACTCGGACATGCGCAGCACCGCGCTGTCGCCGCGCTCGCGGACTCGTGCGTCGGTCGTCTGATCGTGATCGAGGCTCATGGTGGACCTACCGGGTGGTGGGCGCGCCCTTGAACTGCACCGGGATCTGCCCCACGGCGTAATCCTTGCGCAGCGGGTGGCCCACCCAGTCTTCGGGCATCAGGATGCGGGTCATGTCGGGATGGTCGGCGAAGGTGATGCCGAACATGTCGTAGGCCTCGCGCTCGAGCACCTCGGCGCCGGGCCACACATCGAAGAGCGTCGGCACCACCGGCTCGTCGTCGGGGACCTGCACGCGGATGCGGACCCGCTCACGTCGTTCGTGGTTGATGAGGGCGACCACCACCTCGAATCGCTGGCCCACCACCGTGTCGGCCAGGTCGACCCGGCCGGGGTGGGTGAGGTAATCCACGCCACACAGATCGATCAGCTGGTCGAAGCCGTCGGCGGCGAGTGCTTCGGCGGTCTCGACGAGCTGCGCAGGGGTGGCGTGCAGGACGATGTGGCCGCCCGATCGGGTGACCGGCACCCCGTACGCCAGCTCCACCTGAGGCGACGCGTCGGCGGCATCGATCTCTTCGTCGTCGACATCTTGCCCGTCGACCGGCCCATCCTCGGCCATGGCTCCCTCGTCGGCCATGGCTACCGCGGGGCCCCTGTGCCCAGGATCACCGGCGTGTCCTGGCCGTCCTTTTGCTCGACCAGGACGCCGGCCCCCTCGCCGGTCGCGGCCCGGCGCTGGGTGATCTCGCCGTCCTGGATCAGGCCGTGCAGGGTCAAGATGGCGTGCATCAGGGTCTCGGGACCAGGCGGGCAGCCGGGGGCGTAGACGTCGACGGGCACGATCTGATCGACGCCCTGCACGATGGCGTAGTTGTTGAACATCCCACCGCTGGAGGCGCACACCCCCATCGAGATGACCCACTTGGGTTCCATCATCTGGTCGTAGACCTGGCGCAGGACGGGGGCCATCTTCTGGCTCACCCGTCCGGCCACGATCATCAGGTCGGCCTGGCGAGGGGAGGCCCGGAAGACCTCCATGCCGTAGCGGGCCAGGTCGTAGTGGGCCCCGCCCGTTGCCATCATCTCGAGCGCACAGCAGGCCAGCCCGAACGTGGCCGGCCAGCAGCTGCGGGCCCGTGACCACTTGACGAGGTCCTCGATCTTGCCGGTGACGAAGTTGTGCTCGAGCCCGGCCAGACCGTCGTCGCGGATGTCCTGGAGTCCCACGACGCTATGCCGCTTCTCGGGTGGTGGGCTCGCGACCCTCGAGCCCGACCCGGTGCACCGTGCTCGTCGTGGTGCGGCCCCCATCGATGGCCGCCTCGAGGCGGCGGACCACCTTGGCCGGACCCCAGTTGAGCGCTCCGTTGCTGATCAGGTACACGAACGACTCGAAGACCAGGAACGAGAACACCAGGATGGCCACCAGCCCGAACAGGCCGAGGCCGCGATGGGCCATGGCCCAGG
>JAOUEE010000485.1 GCA_029858875.1 Acidimicrobiia bacterium | reverse complement strand
TCGACCTGCTCCGACCCGTCCCCCTGGCGCCGACCACCGCCGAGGTCGATGTGGTGCGCGAGGGCAACCGGATCCAGCTCCTCGACATCAGGCTGCGCTGGGGGGTGAAGCTGGTGGCGCGCGCCTCGGTCCTGCGGGTGGGAGATGACAGGGTGATCGACGCCGACGAGACGATGAACGCCCGGGCGGCCGGCTCGCCGCCCCCTGGCCCCGATCATCCGCAGCGATCGGCCCTGGTCGAGGGGCCCGACGGCGAATGGGAACCGCCCGGGTTCATCCGAGCCGTCGAGTACCGCCGGGTGCAGGGCACCCACGGCAGCGGCGTTCCCGCGACCGCGTGGTCACGCCTCATGGTGCCGGTGGTCTTGGGTGTGGCCAACAGCCCCTTCACCCGTCTGGCCGCCATCGTGGACTTCACCAGTGGCACGGCCAACTACATGGACTTCATGGCCTATGTGATGCCCAACGCCGACGTCTCGGTGCACCTGCTGCGGCCGATGCAGGGCGAGTGGCTGGGCATCGACGGCGCCTGCATGGTTGCCGAGGATGGAATCGCCGTCTCCGAGGCCACGCTGTGGGACGAGGACGGCCGGGTCGGTACCTCCAGCGCGGCCCTCGTGGTGGACCGCCGCAGCCGGCCCCTCGGCTGAACGGCGAACCGAGCGACGATCCGTCGTCTCCAACCGGGTACGGGAAGCACTAGGGTGCCGCCGTCACCAGCGACGCGGAGGAGCCATGGACGAGTACCCGATCAAGGTCGGCAGCATGCTGTACACCCTGGTGGACCCCAACAAGGGCCACGAGGTGGCCTACAACCGGTGGTACGAGCGCGATCACTTCTACGGCGGCTGCATGGTCGGTCCCTGGCTGTTCGCCGGTAGCCGGTGGGTGGCCACCCGGGACCTGAAGGACCTGCGGTTCCCGCACGGTGACGCCAACCTGCTGACCCGGCCCGACGACGCCGGCTCATACGTGGCCATCTACTGGGTGCACGAGGGACGCCACGCCGAGCACTTCGCCTGGGCCGGGAACCAGGTGGTGGAGCTGTACAAGGACGGGCGGGGCTTCAACGAGCGCACCCACGCCCACACCGCGCTGTACCACTACGGCGAGACCGTCTACCGCGACCCCGATGGGGTGCCCATCGAGTTGGCTCTCGACCACAAGTACGAAGGCTCGGTGACGGTTGCCGTGAAGCGGGCCGAGGGCGTCTCGGCCGAGGAGTTGGCCCAGTGGGTCCGGACCGAGGGCATGCCGCCGTTGCTGGCCGACGGCCCGGTGGCCATGGGCTCGGTGTGGACGCCCGAGCTCGGGGGGGACAACACGTCTCAGGCACCGATGGATCTGGGTACCCCCGCCGGGGGCGAGGACCGGACGCTGCAACTGTTCTTCACCGAGTCCAACCCGGCCGAGTGCTGGGATCGCTTCGTCGACTATGCCCGACGCCTCGACGACGGCGGACTGGCCACGGTGGTCGGCGCCGCGCCCTTCGTCCGCAGCATCGTCGGCACCGACACCTACACCGACCAGCTCTGGTGACCCCCTACTGCTACTGGTTTCAGCTGACGGCGGCGATCACGGGGGCGAAGGAGTCGACGGCGTCGGCGCTCAGACCGATATAGGTGATGCCCCAACGCTCGCGCCAGGCATGGAGCGACTCGACGCACTGCTGCACCGAGCCGACGAGGGCGTGCGGTGAGGCCAACGCGTCGTCGGGGTCGATGCCCATCGTCGGGGCCACGGCGGCGGCCATGGCCTCGCGATCGTCGGTGATGGCGGCCAGGTGGATCCGGGTCTGGAGCTCGATCTGATCGAAGCGGTCGCCGGCCGCGGCCCGGATCCAGCCGAGTTTCTGGTCGGTGGCGTCGGGGGTGGCCGAAGGGCCGGCCCGATGGTCGATCACCCCGGCGCCCAGCCCGGGATTGAGGCCGATGATGTCGGCTGTCCGGCCCGCCAGGGTGAGGATCCGTCGCCCACCACCGGCCACCAACATCGGTGGTCGCGGCTGCTGAACGGGTGCAGGAGACCCGCGGAGCCCATCCACCCGGTAGTGCTCGCCCCGGTGCACCACCGTTTCGCCCCGCAGGAGTCGATCGATGATGGCGATGGCCTCGCCGAGGCGGGCGATGCGGCGCCCGGGACGGTCGTAGTCCAGGCCAAGTTGGTCGTAGTCGGCCTGCATCCAGCCCGCGCCCAGGCCCAGCTCCAGTCGGCCACCCGACAACAGATCCAGCGTCGCCGCCTCCCGGGCCACCACGCCGGGGTGGCGGTAGTCGTTGCCCAGCACCAGGCTGGTCACCCGCAGCGTGTTGGTGGCATCGGCGGCGGCCATCAGCGCCACCATCGGGGCCAGCTGCGCATCGGCCACGTGATCGGCCATGGACACTGCCGCG
>JAOUEE010000484.1 GCA_029858875.1 Acidimicrobiia bacterium | reverse complement strand
GGGAATGGTCGGCGGATCTGCTTGCGGGCATCCACCGATCCACTGTCTGAGCATGTCGCTGAACGTGACCAGAATCCGTGGGGCTCTGGGTGCCACCGTCGAGGGATTGGAGGTCGACGACCGCGACAGCCAGGCCGACGAGTTCCGAGTGGCATGGCAGCAGCACCAGGTCCTGTGTTCCCCAGGCCAGCTTGGCTCCCGACGAGTAGTTGCCCCTGGCCCGGGTCTTCGGCGAACCCGAGCCTCACGGGGTCGACGGCGATGACGCCTGCTCACCGTCCGACGCCGACGACGAGAAGTCGATCACCATCGTCGAGCGGTAGCCGGGCGCCGCCAGGGCGGCCAGATCAGTGGCCGTGGGGTGGGGAACCCGGCGCTCGCCCGTCGCGCATGGCGCCCTCGATCCGGGAGCGGGAGGCGTCGAAGTGGCCGGTCTCGTTGACGCTGTGCACCGTGGCCCGACCCGAATCCAGATCCACCCGCACCCGGCTGATCGCGGCGTAGTCGGTGGTGATGCTGCGAGTGCCGCTCAGTCCGAGCACGTGGCCCAGTACGAACCGGATGGTGCCGCCATGACAGCCGACCAGGACGTGGTCGCCAGGGGGATCGGCCACCAACTGCTCCCAGGCGCCGGCGATCCGTTGGGCGAATGCCTCGGGTGGATCCCAGCCGATGTCGTCCCACTGCTGGGCCATCACCTTGTCCCAGTAGTCACCGCCATCGATCGGGAGCCGCTCGGTCGGGTGGTAGATGAACGAGCCGCGATCGATCTCGTCGAGGTCGTCGAGGATCCGGTGGGGGAGTCCGCCGGCGTCGATGACGGGCTGCACCGTCTCGATGGCCCGGCGCTTGGGGCTGGTGACCACCGCATCGACGGGTTCGGCCGCCAGCCAGTCCTGGAGCCGCCTCGCCTGCCACTGGCCCAGCTCGGACAACCCCGGATCGGCGATGCGATCGTGGTTTATCTCGGCCACGGGTTGGCCGTGGCGCACCAGAATCACCTGCACCGGCGAGAGGGTACCGGCATCGGCCTCGGACCCCGTGAACAGTGGGAACGGATCGGGGGTGTGGGTCGTTGATGGGGAGAGGCGTTGTCGCACCCGTGACACGCGAGACAGGATGATGCTCATGTTCGGACGGAAGAAGACCGAGATGCCTGCCCCCGCCGATGCGCTACCCGGCCGGGACACCGTGATGCCGGTGGCGGCGTCCCACCTGGTGCTGGGCAATCCGATGACGCCGCCCTGGCCCGATGAGCATCAGCCCCTGGTGGTGGGCATGGGGTGCTTCTGGGGGGCCGAGCGCAAGTTCTGGGAAGCCCCCGGAGTGTGGACCACCGCCGTGGGGTACGCCGGCGGGTTCACGCCCAACCCGACCTACGAAGAGGTGTGCAGCGGTCGCACCGGCCACAACGAGGTCGTGCTGGTGGTGTTCGATCCCGCCCTCACCAGCCTCGACGCGATGTTGCGGGTGTTCTGGGAGAACCACGATCCCACGCAGGGCATGCGCCAGGGCAACGACGTGGGCACCCAGTACCGCTCGGGGCTCTACGTCTTCGATGATCAGCAGCGCCAGGCAGCCGAGACCAGCCGGGCTGGCTTCCAGGGCGAGCTCGATGCAGCCGGGTTCGGCGCCATCACCACCGAGGTCCTCGATGTCGGGCCCTTCTACTACGCCGAGGACTACCACCAGCAGTACCTGGCCAAGAACCCCATGGGCTACTGCGGCCTGGGGGGAACGGGTGTGTCCTGTCCCGTGGGCATCGTCTGACCACGGTTCGCGGTCGATCCACCATGGTCGGTGTTGGGGTGTGCGACCCGTAGAGTGTCAATCTGCGGGCGGAGCCGCCGATTCGAGAGACTGATGAAGAAGCTGCTCACCCTCCTGGTCATCGTGGTGATGGCCACGCTCGTGGCCCCCATCGGCGTCGTCGGCGCCAGCGGTGTCATGGCCCCCATCGGGAGCCTCGACCGCGTCGACGTGGGTCGAGGTGTGGTCGTGGCCCATGGCTGGGCACTCGATCGCGATGGGTCGGCGCCCATCATGGTGCACGTCTACGTCGACGGGGACTTCAAGGCCAGCGCGATGGCCAACCGCCGTCGCACCGATGTGGGCGATGCCCACGGGATGGGCAACTACCACGGCTTCGTGGTGCGGGCTCCGGTGGGCAACGGCCGTCACCGAGTCTGCGTCGTGGCCATCAACGACGGGTCCGGCGTGAATCCCACGCTCGGCTGCGAGACGGTGCGGGGCAACGGCAAGCCGGCCCGGACGGCCCCCATCGGCCTCATCGACGAGGTGCGGGTGGCCGGCGGGCGGGTCACCGTGGACGGCTGGGCTCTCGATCTGGACACCCGGCGCCCCATCGGGGTCCATCTCAAACTCAACGGTGCGTT
>JAOUEE010000483.1 GCA_029858875.1 Acidimicrobiia bacterium | reverse complement strand
GACGCCACTGGGTGGGCCTGATCGCGACCACCCTCACCGCCGGGGACTGAACGGGCGACGACGCCCCTCAGCGATTCACGTAGCTGCGGCCGATGGTGAAGGCCATGATGGCCGAGAACCAACCGAGGGCCAACAACACGGCGAACACCCGGGTACGGGGCACCGTGTCGGCTCGGATCCACCAGCCGCCGACCAGGAACACGCCCAGCGGGATCAGCCCACCGATGTAGTGGATGTAGAGCTGCGAGATCCCCTGGCCCTGATCCAGCAGCTTGATGCCCAACAGCACCTGCACCACCAAGGCCAGCTGCGCGGCACCGAGCAGCCACCGACCAGTGGTGTCGAACGAGGCGCCGGTCAGGGCCAGTCGCCCCGTCCAGCCGGTGACCAGGGTCATGGTGACCAGCACCAGCACCCCCACCACCACGTGGACCGACGAGTCGATGATCCAGTTGTCGATGCGGCCATCGCCCAAACCGGACGACTGGGCGAGAACGATCATGGCCGAGAGGATGGCACGACCCCGCCTCCGACGCCCCGCCGGAGCGACGAGCTCGTGTTCGTCGGCGGTTGGTCACGGAGCGGCCCGGCCCGGCGCTGTCTCCGGCCTGCGGGGAGGCTCGGGTCCCCACGGCCCGTCCCATCACCGACATCGCCGACGAGCGATACCGCTGGGGCCACCACTGCCGTCTCGGGCGGCCTCGGCGGTCAGCCGTTTGGCGCGGGGAAGCCTCACATGGCGACGTCGATGGCCTCACCCACCTCGACACTGCCGCCGTTGCTCAGCACCGGGCAGCCCTTGGCCAACTCGACCGCGCCAGCCAGGCTGTCGGCCTCGAACACGCCCCAACCGGTGACGTTGCCGCCATCGGTGACCGATCCGTCGGCCGACACGGTCTGCACCGCGCCGGTGGGCGCGCCACCGTCGACGATGGCCGCGCCCAGCGCGCCGTACCACTCGCCCCACTTGGCCATCTCGGCCGCCTGCTGCTCGTCGGTCTCGGGCATACCGCCGCCACCGCTGTAGGTGAACAGGTACTTCGTCATCGGGAGATCCTTCCGTCACCGCATCCGAGTGCCTGGGTGGCACCCCACGGCGGTTACGTTAGTCACTTCTTACGAAGCGGCGCAACCGTCGCGTTCGCCGCATTCGAGGTCATTACGGCCGTCGAGCATGCTTCCTATACTCCCGACCATCGACAACCCTGTGAGAGGAAGCGTGATGCGTCGCTTCGTAGTCCTTCTGCTGGTCCTGGCCTTCGTGGCCGCCGCCTGTGGCGGCAGCAGCGATGATTCGCCCTTCGGAACCGACCAGTCCGACTCATCCGAAACCACCACCAGCCAAGGCGAGGCGACCGACGCTTCCACCACCACCACCGGCGGCGACTTCGATATCAGCCAGGTCGAGACCTCGGTCGTGAAGATCGCCTCCGAGGGCACCTTCGTCGATCCCGAGGTGGGCCTCCAGCTCAATGCGGCCGGCGTGGGCAGCGGATTCATCATCAGCGAGGACGGCATCGCCGTCACCAACAACCACGTGGTCACCGGAGCAGCCCTGCTACGCGTGTTCGTGCCCGGTCAGGACGAACCGGTCAATGCGCAGATCCTGGGCGTGTCCGAATGCTCGGACCTGGCCGTCATCGACCTCGAGGGCGAGGGCTATCAGCCGCTCGAGTTCCGCACCGACGAACTGTCCACCGGCGTGGACGTGTTCTCCGCCGGCTATCCGGCCACCGACGCGGCCACGATCGAAGACGTGGACTTCACCCTCACCAGGGGCATCATCAGCACCACCACCGCCGACGGCGAGACCAACTGGGCCTCGGTCGACGGTGTGCTCGAGCACGACGCCCGCATACGCGGCGGCAACTCGGGCGGGCCGCTGGTGGACGAGAACGGTCGCGTGGTGGGCATCAACTACGCCGGCAACGACCAGAGCGATCAGAACTACGCCATCACCGCGGCCGAGGCCGAAGGCGTGATCGCCACCCTGCGGGGCGGCAGCGACGTCGACTCGCTGGGCATCAACGGTCAGGCCGTGACCGACCCCGAAGCCGGCCTCAGCGGGGTGTGGGTGGCCAGCGTGGAGTCGGGCTCACCGGCCGACGACGCCGGGATCGCCGCCGGCGACATCGTCACCCGCCTCGAAGGCCTGGTGCTGGCCACCGACGGCACGCTCAGCGACTACTGCGACATCATCCGCACCCAGGGCAGCGACGACGTGCTGGCCGTCGAGGTCCTACGGTTCGACACCGGCGAGGTGCTGGAGGGGCAGCTCAACGGCACGCCTCTCGAGCCCTCGTTCTCGTTCGCCCAGGAGTTCGAGGAGCAGGTCGACGAGCCGACGCCCGACGCCGCCCTCGACACCTACGCCGAGTACACTTCGGTGTCCGACGACACCGG
>JAOUEE010000482.1 GCA_029858875.1 Acidimicrobiia bacterium | reverse complement strand
GGCCGCTCCGGCCGCGGCGGCCAACATGGTGTTCACCGCGATGAACGGCACCAGTTCGTCGGCCAGCAGCTCCGAACCGGGGTTGAAGCCGAACCATCCGAACCACAGGATGAACACGCCGATCACGGTGAACACGATGTTGTGACCCGGGATGGCTCGTGGCCTGCCGTCCTTGCCGAACTTGCCGAGGCGCGGGCCGAGCATCATGGCGCCCATGAGCGCCGCCCAGCCGCCGGTGGAGTGCACCACCGTCGACCCGGCGAAGTCGCTGTAGGAAGCGTCGCCGATGCTCATCTGGGCGATGAGTCCACCGCCCCAGGTCCAGTGGACGACGATCGGATAGATCAAGCCGGTCATCACGGCCGAGAAGATGAGGTAGGCCACGAACTTGGTTCGCTCGGCCATGGCGCCCGACGCGATCGTCACGGCTGTGGCCGCGAACACCACCTGGAAGAAGAACAGCGTGCTGTTGGTGAGACCTTCGGTCTGGCCCGCGCCCAACAGGTTGGCGTCGCTCAGGAAGAACAGCTCGTCGCCGAACCAGTCGTTCCCGACGCCGAAGGCGAGGCCGAAGCCGACCGCCCAGAAGCAGATGACCCCCACCACCATGTCGGCCATGTTCTTGGCCATGATGTTGGCCACGTTCTTGCTCTGGGTCAGACCGGCCTCCACCAACCCGAACCCGGCCTGCATCAAGAAGACGAGGATGCCGGCGATGAACACCCACAGGTTGTCGAGGATGAACTTGTTGTAGGCGGCGGCATCGGCCTCCTGTGCGCCAGCCGGTGAGGCCATCACGGCAACGGTGCCGGCGGCCACGAGACTGAGCAGAACGAGCTTGCGTTTCACGGGTGTGCTCCTGGACGGTCAGGCGGGCCGGGGCCCCCCGAGTGCGGTGTGGCCACAGAGGGCGCACGGGACATCGACGACCGTATGGGGGCGCCATTTCCGGCCGGTGAGGGCGGCGTTACGCGCGATCGACGGGATCCTGACCAGAATCTGACAGTCGGGCCCGGTTCAGATCGCAGCTGGAACCGGCCACGTCTTTCTGGTCGCCACGGCGGAAGGCCTTCGTCGTCGGCCGGTCCGCAGGGCTGCTCAGCCCGGTGCGCAGTTTCGGCGGCAGATCCGATCCCGCCACCTTGCAGTCGTCGCAGGTCAAGAAGACGTCGTTGTGCGCGCCAACCGTGAAGCCGACGACCGCGGTGAGAACCACAATGGCCACCGCGGCCAGCACCAGGCGGGCGTTCTCCAGGGTGGTGATCCCGGGCACGAACAGATCGATCAGCAGCTTCAGCACGGCCGGAAGCGAGATCACCGCGACGACCGCGGCGAGGGTGCCGAACAACGGGTCGCGCGCCGCTTCGGCCGTTGAGTCCTAGAAGAGCACGGACAACACGAACCACAACGCCGGAGCTCCCAGCGTGCATCGCAGGATCCAGAGTCTTCGCCCCCGTTGCACCGGTGTGATGAACGAGACGGCAAGACCGGCCGTCGCCGCCACGACGAACCGGAACACGTCCTCGTAGAACACGGCGTCGTAGGCCCCGAGGTTGAACGCGATCGGGAAGGCCACCAGGGTCATGGTCACCGCGGCAACGGCAAAGGGACCGTATCGGTCAACCGACTCCCCCGCCGCGTGCTCAGCCATCGTCTGCTCCGGCCGTGGGGTCGAGGTCACCGGGCGGACGGATCGTCACCGACAGGTCGGCCAGGGCCAGACCACCATCTTCGATCAACTGGACCAACGCGTGGCCGACCCGGTCACGAGCGAGTCTCTCGGCCCACAGTTCTGGACTGTGCCAGAACAGCACATCGACGCAGCATTGGGCGCCGAGGAAGCCGGTCACCATCACCTCGGGCGGCGGATCATCGAGGACAGGGCCGACCGCCGAGACCGCATCCCGCAGCCGGGTCAGCATCGGCTCGAGCTTGGATCCCTCCGGGAGCCGGACGCTGATCGTGGTGCGCCGACGGCCGACGGCGGAGAGGTTGTAGAGCGGCGCAGCGAGGACATCGGCGTTGGGGACATGGGCCGTGCGCCCATCACTGGTGATGAGGACCACGGTGCGCGTGTTCACTTCCTCGACCACCCCGACGACGCCGTTCGTCTCCACCACGTCCCCAGGGCTGAAAGGACCGCGAAGCTGCAGCACGAGGCCCGGGCTCAGGTTCTGCAGCAGTGGCCGCAGGAAGAGCGCTATCAGGACCACGACCAGCACGATGATGATGACCGGCCCGATGCTGAACCCGAGGATCTCGAGGATCATCACCGCCGCGAAGATGTAGATGGCCACCGACAGGAGCTGACCGACCAACGCGGCAGCCGTCCCCGCCGCGCCCTCCCAGAGGCCGGACCAACGACCCACCACTCGCCGCACCACATAGGCGGCCACGGCGGCCAC
>JAOUEE010000481.1 GCA_029858875.1 Acidimicrobiia bacterium | reverse complement strand
CGATGTGTCCATGTCCAGCGAGTTCCAGACGCTGATCGACAACTTCGACTACGGCCTCGACGACCTGCGGTGGCTCACCATCAACGCCATGAAGAGCGGCTTCTTGCCCTTCGATGAGCGCTTGGCCATCATCGACGACATCGTCAAGCCCGGCTACGCCGCCCTCTGAGCGGGGGATGCTGGGCCTGAGCGGCCCGTGAGCGCAGCGAACGTGAGCGGGGGATGCTGGGCCTGAGCGGCCCGTGAGCGCAGCGAACGTGAGCGGGGGATGCTGGGCCTGAGCGGCCCGTGAGCGCAGCGAACGTGAGCGGGGGATGCTGGGCCTGAGCGGCCCGTGAGCGCAGCGAACGTGAGCCGCCGACTCCCGGCGCGAATCTGTCCGGGAAGTTCGTTCAGGGTTCGAGGTCGGCGCGCCGATAGAGACTCATATGTCAGGAGCGGTTCATCCCCCCAAAGCTGACCGCGGGCTACGAGCGCCCATCGAGGTCGCGGACCTCGGTGTCCCTCGTCCGCTCGTCGAGGATCTGTTCATGCGCCGGCTGCTCATCGACCGGGAAGCGCCGATCCGGTCCATCGCCGAGCAGCTCGGGCTGAGCCTGCCGGTCGCTCGCGCGCTCGCCGACGACCTCCGTGACAAGACGCTGCTCGAGTACCAGGGCCTCGACGGCCGGGACTATCGCATCGGGCTCACCGACCTCGGGCGAAGCACCGCCACGGAGCGGATGCAGCAGTCCACCTATGCCAGCTACGTGCCGGTGCCCCTGGAGGACTATGTGCGGGTGGTCGATGCCCAGCGGGCCGATCTGCGGCTCAATCGGGAAGGCATTCGGCATGCGTTCCAGGATCTGGTGGTGGCCGACGAACTGCTGGATCAGCTCGGTCCCGCCTTCATGAACGATGGAGCCATCTTCCTGTACGGCCCTCCGGGCACGGGCAAGACCAGCCTGGCTGAGCGGATGATCAAGGTGCACGACGACTGGATCCTCGTCCCTCGGGCCGTGGAAGTCGACGGTCAGGTCATCTCGCTCTTCGACCCCGCCATCCACGAGGCGGCCGACGAGCAGCCCGTGGAGATGGATCCCCGATGGGTCATCTGCCGTCGGCCGATCATCATCGTGGGTGGCGAGTTGAACATGGGCATGCTCGGTCTGGACTACGACGTGCACGCCGGCCTGTACCAGGCTCCCATCCAGATGAAGGCCAACAACGGCCTGTTGGTGGTGGACGACTTCGGTCGCCAGATGGTGACGCCGGACGAGCTGTTGAACCGCTGGATCGTGCCCCTCTCGCGGGGGATCGACTTCCTGAGCCTGTCCTACGGCTTCAAGTTCACCATCCCCTTCGAGGCCAAACTGGTCTTCTCCACCAACCTCGACCCCAACTCGCTGGGTGACGATGCCTTCCTCCGTCGCCTGCGCAACAAGGTCTTCGTCGGCCCCATCGGCGATGACGCCTTCACCTGGATCCTGGCTCGCGTGGCCAAGGCCAACGGCATCCAGGCGTCGGCCGAGGCCGGCTTGCACATGCGGCGGGTCGCCCGCGAGAACATCGGTGACCTGCGGCCGTACATCGCGGTCGACTTCTGTGAGCTGATGCTCGGCATCTGTGAGTACGAGGGGTTGCCCCGAGTGCTCGACGAGGAGATGATCGATCGGGTCGCCGAGGTGTACTTCTGCAAGGACGTCGAAGTCGGACCGGCCCGCAAGGGTGCCGTATCGGAGCACCTCAGTCCAGGTGTGGCCGAGCAGGCGTTTCAGCCTCCGCCGGCCGCGCCCCACGCCGCCCCGACGGCCTTCCCCGCGGCCCAGGCCCCGTCCGTGGCGGCTGCTCCGGCCGTGGGAGCGCCGGCCACGCTCCAAGTGCCGGCCCAACCAGCCCCGGTCCCCGCAGCCGAGCCCGCACCGATAGCCGCCCACACCGATTCTTCGGTGTACGCCGGCGTGGCGGCCGGCGCAGCGGCCTACCCGACACCGGTCGACGGGCACCGCTGATCACGCGACCGGCATGGCCCGTTCGACGACGGGCCGGTCGCGTCGGCGCCCACCCACCGGGACCGACATCGCCGAGCTGGCGGCCGGGGTGGAGCGCTTCGGAGGCCGGGCTCGAATCGAGGAGCGAACCCGCTGAGGGGCGAGCTCGTCGCCTGCCCCGGCCTGTCGTCGGCCGTATCGGCTCGGTACCCTGGCGAATCCAGGTCCGTTGTCGGACCGGCGATCAGCGGAGGATCGCGAATGAGCACCCGAGCGCGACGACTGGGCCCGCTGTCCCTGGCCTTGGCCTTGGCTCTGGTCGTCGCGTCCGTGACCCTGCCCGGTGGGGGATCGGCCTCAGCCGATGATCGCCTCTTCCAACTCACGGTGCTGCACTTCGGAGCCGGGCAGTCCGCCGTCGGGCCCCATGACGGTGCCG
>JAOUEE010000130.1 GCA_029858875.1 Acidimicrobiia bacterium | reverse complement strand
CACCCACTCCCCCGCTCGGGCGATGCCCGGTGTGGTCATCGGGGATGGCCTCGTCTCGGAGCGAGGCATAACGTCGATGAGCGTCATCCAACGCCTGGGGTTCGACGGCAGCCTCGGCCCGGCGGACGCCGCCTTCGCTCTCGAGCCGACCGATCAGTCGGCGCTCGCGCCACCCCACCAGCCAGAACAACGTCGGCATCGGCTCGCCGTCACCGAGCAGTGGCGCGTTGCGAATCACGACCGGATCGCCCGACCGGTCCCGGACCACCACCTCGTAGTGGCCTTCCGGCGGTCGCCCCAGCAGCTCGGCGACCCTGCGGTCGTCGGCGATCGCGTCCGGTGGTTCAGTCGCCAAGAACGCGTCGGAGGATGAGGATCAGCACGATCACCGCCACCACCGGAGCCAGTCGCTTCAGGATCGGCGCTCCGGCGGTCTCCAGCAGGTCCACGGCCTCGGGTTCGGGCGAATCGATGAGCCGCACGACCGGAGGTTCGGTTGATGCCGCGGTGACGGGCTCGGAGAGGTCCGGTAGCTGCTCGACCGCCGCACCGACATCGCCCTCGGCGCCGTCCGCTTCGAGGAGCGCCTCGAGGTTCTCGGCGAACTGGGCCATCAGCTTTGCGCTGACATCGGCCATCACCCCGCGACCGAACTGCGCGACCTTGCCGGTGACGGTGAGGTCGGTGTCGACGGTGACCTTGGTGGTCTCGGCGTCGACCGACGCGAGGGCGGCCGTGATGAGCGCCGACGCGTTTCCGTTGCGACCGTCACGACCGTCGCCCTTGAGCACCGCCTTGTAGTTGGAGTCGTCACGTTCGACGAACATCGCCGCACCCTTGTAGTTGGCGGTGATGGGGCCGACCTTGACCTTGACCTGGCCCCGGAACTCCTCGCCCTCTATCTCCTGGAGCTGAGCCCCGGGAAGGCAGGGCGCGATGCGCTCCACGTCGGTGAGGACGGCCCACGTCCTGTCGATGGGGGCCTTCACCTCGAAGTCGTTGGTCAGTTCCACGGCGTCAGATCCTCCAGCGTGTCGATGTCGACCGGATCGCCTTGGCAAGCTACCTCGCGAACGCGATCGGGCCACCCTCGCAGGAGCACACGCGCTCCCTCGTCGCCGTCGACGGGCAGGTCATCCCAGACAGCGGCTGCCAGTCTGACCGGAGGGCGGCGCCGCCCATCGAAGGTGGCGGTCGCGATGTCGCCAGTGGCCGCGGCCACGGCCGACCAAGCCGATGCCGGCACGAGCGGGCTGTCGGCCAGGCCCACGACGGCCACGTCGTGGCCACGCCGACCGGCGGCGAGCACGCCGGCACGCACCGACGACGCCTGACCACTCCTCCAGTCAGGATTGGGTACCTCCACCACATCTTCGGGCAGCAGGTGGCCCAGCGTCACCGCACCGGTCACGACGATCACCTCGGCGATGCCGTCGGCCTGTCGGGCCGCCTCCACCGCCCAGGTCACCAGCGGCCGACCCCGGAACGGAGCCAACAGCTTGTGCTCGCCGCCCGCGAATCGACTGCCGGCACCCGCCGCCAACACCACTCCGGCAATCGTCATCGCTCCAGTCTGCCCGGCCCCGGGAGCCGGCAACCACCCCGATACAGTGAGCGGCCGTGAGCTCCATCCCCGCCACCCCGCCTCCGGTGGACGCCATGGTCATGCTCTGTGATGCCGCGCAGGTGGTGGACGGCAAGCTCTACATCCTGGGCGGCGGCATTCACGTCGTCGGGCCACGACCGCAGCCGCTCTCGGTCGCCATTCGCATCGAGGTCCCCTGGGATCGAGCCAACATCAGCCACCTCTGGCGCCTCGACCTGCTCGACCAGGACGGCCACCAGGTGCCATCGCCCGAGAACCCGGTCCACGTCGGTGGCCGGTTCGAGGCCGGCCGGCCGGCCGGCGTACGTCCCGGCCACCCCCTCGCCGTCCCCCTGGCCATCAACTTCGCCACGCTGCCCCTCGAACCCGGGCAGGGCTACACCTGGCAGCTCTCCATCGACGAGCAGACCAGGCTCGACTGGCGCACCAGCTTCGTCGTGCGCACCCCCGCCTGATCTCGGTCCCGGCCCGAACCGACCCCTCGCCCGCACCACCGACGGGCACAGCCGGTGGGAGCAGGGATCAGCGGTGGATGGCGCCGTGCGTGTCCTTCAGCGACGGGGCCGTGCGGCCGGTGTGCAAGGCGATGATCTCGGCCACGATGGAGATGGCGGTCTCCTCGGGCGTACGGGCGCCGAGGTCAAGCCCGATGGGCGAGCGGAGACGATCGAGGCCGGACTGGTCGACGCCGGCCTCAACCAGGCGGCCGGTGCGGTCCTCGTGGGTCCGCCGCGAACCCATCACCCCGATGTAGCCCACCTGGGTGGCCAGCGACGACACCACCGCCGGTACATCGAACTTCGCGTCGTGGGTGAGGATGCACACCGCGTCGCGCTGACCCAACCCGGGACCGACCCTGGCCAGCAGACGGTCGGGCCAGTCCACGACCACCTCATCGGCGAGCGGGAACCGCTGACGGGTGGCGAACACCTCGCGTGCATCACACACCGTGACCCGGTAGCCGAGCACCTTGGCCACCCGAACCAGTGCCGCGGTGAAGTCGACCGCCCCGAAGATCACCATCTGTGGGGGCGGCGCGAAGCTCTCGATGAAGACGGCCACGGCCTCCTCGCGCGCCTCGCCTCGTTCGCCATAGTGGCGCACACCGGTGCGACCGGCGGCCAGCTCGCCCGCGGTGTCGCGAGCCACCACGCGGTCCAGGTCGGGATCACCGAGTGAACCGAGGGGGTCCTCGTCGGGACGGACCACCAACTTGGCCCCGGTGTGGGGCCCCTCGATCACCGTGGCCAGGGCCACCGGCCTCTCGGCACGGAGCGCGTCCCGCACGACGTCGAACAACGGTGTCTCGGACATCTACCAATCGAGCGGTTCGATGAACAGATGGATGGTGCCGCCGCAGGTCAGCCCCACGGCGAAGGCCTCGTCGTCGCTGTACCCGAACGTGACGATGCGCCGCGTGCCGCGCTCGATCGCATCGAGCGCCTCGACCACCACGGCCCCCTCGACGCAGCCGCCGGACACCGAACCAGCCACCTCGCCGGCCTCACTGACCGCCATGGCCGCCCCCGGCAACCGCGGCCCCGAACCCTCGATGTCGACCACCCGGGCCACGGCCACGCGCTTGCCCTGTCGCTGCCAGCGGTCGAGGTCGGCCAGGATCTCCTTCACCCTGCCAGTGTGCCGCGTTCGGAAAGCGACGACGCAGCCCGGACGCACGCCTGGATCGGCGGCGGGCGGCAACAACCCGGCGACCATGCGACCGGCCGATCGGTCTGCGACCGTCGATGGGGCCTCATTTCTCGATGATGCCGGCGAGGGTGTCGAGCGAATCGAGGTTGTGGCCCTCGACGAACTCGTCGACGTACGGGAGGGCAGCCGCCATCCCCCGGGCCAGCGGGGCATAGCCGGCCGAGGCCTTCAGCGGATTCACCCAGACCACCCGATGAGCCACCCGGTGCAGCCGACCCATCTCGGTGGCCATGATCGCAGGATCGCCCCGATCCCAACCGTCGGAGAGCACCACCACCACCGCTCCCCTGGCCATGCCGCGCACCCCCCACTGGTCATTGAAGGCCCCGATGACCTCGCCCAGCCGGGTTCCTCCCGACCAGTCCGGAACCGCCTCGGCCGCACGGGCCAGGGCCGCATCGGGATCTCGCGACGACAACTCCCGGGTGAGCCGGGTCAACCGGGTCCCCAGCGCGAAGGCCTCGACGCGGCCTCTTCCGGCCACGGCGGCGTGCACGAACCGCAGCAGGGCCCGGGCGTAGGCCTCCATGGATCCGCTGACATCGATCAGCAGCACCAGCCGTCGGGGTCGGGTGCCCGGTCGCCGCATCACCAGCTCGATGGGTTCGCCGCCCGCCCGCAGCGCGGCCTGCACGGTGTGGCGCAGGTCGAGTCGCCCGGTGGCGTGGGCGGTCGGCCGCAGTCGTCGCGAACGCCGGAAGGGCCCGGCCACTCGCAGCGCAGCCAGCAGGCGGTACATGGCCTCCAACTCCTCCTCGCTGCACTCGGCGAAATCCTTGTGGCGAAGTATCTCGGCCGCGCTGTAGCGGACCGAGACCGTCGGGCCCGAGTCCTCGACCTCTTCGCCGGTGTCGGGCAACGCATCGGCGTCGTCGATGGCCAGCGTCAGATGGTCGAGCTCAGCCGATCGGTCGCGCAGGGCCAGGCGATCCCGCTGCCACCAGGCGTTGAACAGCCGTTCGAACAGCTCGAGGTCCTCGGGTCGGTGGATCAGGGTGGCCCGGGCGGCCCAGTACACCGAGGCACGATCACCCAGACCGACCTCGTCGAGCGCCCGCATGAACAGCACCGACGACCCCACCGGCACGTCGAGGCCACCGTGGCGCAGGGTGCGCAGGAAGCCGGCAACATGGCGCTCGACGCTCAAGATCTGGCGAGGGCCTTCTCGATGGCTTCCTCGAGGAGGGATCCCCGCACCCGCTCCTGGTCTTCGCGGTACTTCAGGAGGGTCCCCAGTGTGGCGTCGACCGCAGCGGCGTCGAGCTCCTCGACGCCTATCAGCTCCAGGGCCTGGGCCCAGTCGAGGGTCTCGGCGACCCCGGGTGGCTTGTAGAGCCCCGCTTCTCGTAGCGACCCCGTCACCGAGGCGACCTGACGGGACAGGCGATCGGACACTCCGGGTGCACGTCGGGCCAGGATGGCCACTTCCCGTTCGAAGTCGGGATGCTCGACCCAGTGGTACAGGCACCGCCGCTTGAGGGCGTCGTGCACGTCGCGGGTGCGGTTGGACGTGACGATCACCATCGGCGGCACGGTGGCCCGAATCTCGCCCAGCTCGGGAATGGTGACCGCGTACTCCGAGAGCGCCTCCAGCAGGAAGGCCTCGAACTCGTCATCGGCCCGGTCGACCTCGTCGACGAGCAGCACCGGCGGCGGTCCGTCACCGTGATCGATGGCCCGCAGCAGCGGTCGCCGCACCAGGAAGCGCTCGCTGTACAGCTCGGCCTCGAGTTGGTCGGTGTCGGCGCCGGCGGTGCCGGTTGCCTCGGCGGCCCGAAGGTGCAGCAGCTGCTTGCTGTAGTCCCACTCGTACAGCGCCTGGGCCGCGTCGATCCCCTCGTAGCACTGGAGACGGATGAGCTCGGCCCCGCTCCAGCCAGCCAGGGTCTTGGCCACCTCGGTCTTGCCCACCCCGGCCTCACCCTCGAGCAGGAGCGGCCGGCCCAACCGCAGGGCGAGGAAGATGGCCGTGGCCAGGCCCTCGTCGGCCAGATAGTCGTGGTCCGCCATTCCGGCGCGAACGTCGTCGACCGACGTCACCGAGGTGAGGAACGATGTCATGACCAGCCAGGGTAGGTGCCGGGCCGGACGTTTGGTGTCAGCGACCGGCCTCTTCGAGGCCCCGGCGGGTGAGCACGCGCGCCAGATGCTGGCGGTACTCGACACTGGCGTTGAGGTCGCCGGAGGGAGAGCAACCATCGGCCGCGGCCGCGGCCGCGTCGGCGGCACTCGCACCGTTGTTGACGGCGGCTTCCACGGCGCCGGCGCGAATCGGACGGCTGTCCATGTTGACCAGACCAACCCCACACGAGCCGTTGTCGACCACGATCGATGCCCCGACGATGGCCCAGTCCTGGGCCCGTCGGTTGAACTTCTGGAACGACCAACCGGCGTCGGGCACCTTCGGCACCCGGATCTCGGTGAGCAGCTCGTCGTCGCCGATGGCGGTCTCGAGGAAGCCGGTGAAGAAGTCGTCGGAGGCCACCTCACGCACGCCGCCGGGACCATCGATGACCATGGTGGCGCGCAGGGCCAGGAGCGCCGAGGGGATGTCGGAGGCCGGATCGCCGTGGGCGATCGAGCCGCCGATGGTGCCACGATGGCGGACCTGGGGATCGCCCACCTCACTGGTGGCGGCGGCCAGCAGCGGAACCTGGCCGATGACCAGGGCGTCGGTCTCCACGTCTCGATGGCGGGTGAGGGCGCCGATGTGGAGCTGCTCGCCCTCGTCACGGATGTACGAGAGGTCGCTGAGACGCCCGATGTCGACGATCACGGCCGGGGCCGCCAGCCGGTACTTCATCAACGGGATCAGAGAGTGGCCGCCGGCCAGGAGCTTGGCCTCGTCGCCGTGTTCGGCCAACAGTGCCTTGGCCTGCTCGGCCGACTCGGCCCGCTCGTACTCGAAGGCGACCGGGATCATCTGGCACCTCCGGCGGCCTCGAGGACGGCCTTGACGATGTTGTGGTAACCGGTGCAGCGGCAGAGGTTGCCCTCGAGACCCACACGCACCTCGCGCTCGGTCGGGTCGGGGACCTCGTCCAGCAGCGAAACGGCTGCCATCACCATCCCCGGCGTGCAATACCCGCACTGGAGGGCATGGCACTCGTGGAAGGCCTGCTGCATGGGGTGCAGCTGCTCGTCGCTCGGGGCGAGTCCCTCGATGGTGGTCACCTGCTGCCCGTCGGCCTGCACGGCGAAGACGGTGCAGCTCTTCACCGCCTCGCCGTTGAGGTGCACGGTGCACGCGCCGCACGAGGAGCTGTCGCAGCCGATGTTGGTACCGGTGAGATCGCACTCCTCTCGCAGGTAGTGGACCAACAGCGTCCTGGGTTCCACGTCGTGAGACTGTGACGTCCCGTTCACCTCAATGTTGACCTGCACGGGTTCTCCCCTCGGGTTCGAGACCGCCGATGAATGTAGTTCGTCATGGCGCCATCCGGCGAAGCTGGAACCATGCGGGTAGACCGAAGACCAGGATCAGCACGCCCACGGCCACGATGCCTGGCCAGGTCTGGTCCCACGTCACCGCGCCCAGGAATCCCTGCCGCAGCATCTCGAGGATGGGCGTGACCGGATTGCTCTCGCTGACCTGACGCAGCCAACCGGTCTGGAACTCGAGCGGAACCTGACCGATCGACAGGAAGGTCAGGGCGAAGATGGGAACCTGGATGGCGAGCAACGCTCGCATGCTCTTGAGGGTGTAGATGGCGACCAGGCCCAGGCAGGCGAAGCCGGCCGCCGTGCCCAGCGCCCCGAGATACAGCACGATCACCCCGAGCACGCCACCATTGAGGTCGGCCCCGCCGAGGACGATGGCCGTGACGAGCACCAGGGTGATGGGTATCAGCGCGCGCAACATGGCGTAGCCGATGGGGCCCAGCATGAGGGGAAGGCGTGAGCCGGGGGTCAGCAGGAGTCGGTCGTAGAAGCCCCCTTCCATGTCCTCACCGGTCATGCCGGCCGCCCCGACGCCGGCGAAGGTCACTCCCTGCAGGATCGCGTACGGCGTCATCCAGTTGTAGACGTTGTCGGTGCCGTAGCCCTCGATGTTGGTGATGCCCGAGAACGATCCGGTGAACGCCACCAGGAAGAACACCGGCATGATGATGGTGGGCAAGATGATGGAAGGCCGCCGCAGGATGCGCTGCATGCCTCGCATCGCCAGACTACGCACCACCAGCGCGCCGTGCGTGGGCCCCACCGCCAGCGCGGTCACAGCGACCTCAGACGGCTGCGGAGCGCGAACGTGGCCCAGGTGATGGTGAGCGCCCCGAGTGTCGCGGTGAGCCCGATGGCGGTCGCCGCGTCCGTCCAACTCCACCCCTCGATCACGAGGCGCCGAACCGGGTTGATGATCCAGCTGACGGGGTTGTACTCGGCCACCTTCTGGTACCACCCGTTCATCAGTTCGGTGGGGAAGAACGCCGACGAGATGAACAACGTGCTGAAGACCAGCGGAAAGCTGGCGTTGACCGCCTCCTGACTGCCGGTGCGAAGAGCCAGCACCAGACTGATCCCGCCGATGGCGATGGCCAGGAGGAGACTGACCACCATCAGCACGACGACACCGGGCAGGCCGCTCTTCACGCTGGCTCCGAAGAGCAGGAAGATGGCCAGCAGGACCACGAACTTGAGCGCGGCCTCCACGGCGCTGCCGACCAATCGGCCCACCAGGATCGACGCCCGTGAGACCGGAGAGGTGAGAAGACGGTCGAAGAAGCCGTTCTCGATGTCGAGCGCCATGTCGGCACCGGCGGCCGTGGCCCCGAAAGCAACCGACTGGAGGATGCTGGCGGGGAGGATGAAGTCGAGGAACGAGTCGACCTCGGGAAAGCCGGGCAACCCGAGCGCCCGCTGGAACTGGGCGCTGTACACGGCGGCGAGCATGAGCGGGAACACCAGACCCGGGATGTAGCCGGACGGGTTGCGCAGGCTGTTGCGTATGGACCGCGCACTGAGCTCGGCCATCTGATCGAGGGCGGTGGAGAGGTGACTCCGGTCGTCGATCGCGGTCACGGTGGTCATTCCGTCGCCCCCTCGAGGCGACGACCGGTGGCCTCGGCGAACACATCGTCCAGGCTGGGCGCATCCAGTTCGAGATGATCGACCCGCACCGAGGCCTCGTCGAGAGCCCGCACCACCTCGGCCATCTGCGCGGCCCCGCCGTCGAGGCCGACCGCCACCCGACCCTCTCGGCACGGCCGGTTCGGCCCGAAGCGCAACAGCACCTGGTGGGCGACTTCGCGCTGCCCGGCCGGCACGTCGACCCGCAGCGTCGGCGACCCGACCGCCTCTTTCAGGGTGGCCGGCGCACCCTCGCGCACGATGGCCCCGTCGTCGATGATGGCCAACCGTCCGGCCAGCTGATCGGCCTCCTCGAGGTACTGCGTGGTCAAGAACACGGTCGTCCCGTCGTCGTTGAGTCGCCGGACCTCCTCCCACAGCGACTGGCGGCTGGTCGGGTCGAGGCCGGTGGTGGGTTCGTCGAGGAACAGCACCGACGGCTCGTGGATCAACGAGAGGGCCAGATCCAGACGGCGACGCATCCCGCCCGAGTAGGTGCCGACTCGCCGATCGGCGGCTGCGGTCAGGCCGACTCGCTCGAGCAGCTCGGGGCCGCGC
Organism: Acidimicrobiia bacterium; assembly: GCA_029858875.1. Classification (GTDB taxonomy): domain Bacteria; phylum Actinomycetota; class Acidimicrobiia; order Acidimicrobiales; family SHLQ01; genus JAOUEE01. Next base: position 995 of record JAOUEE010000130.1, on the reverse strand, counting down.
CGACGGACCACGCTGCGAGGCAGACCGTGCAGCACCGCCTGTAGCTGGAGCAGCTCGTTGCCGGTCATCATCGGGTCGATGGCGGCGTCCTGAAGGGCGACGCCGATGGCTCGACGCACGGCACCGGCCTCCCTCACCACGTCGAAGCCGGCTACTCGGGCCGAGCCCGCGGTGGGTTGCAGCAGGGTCACCAGCATGCGAACCGTCGTCGACTTGCCGGCCCCGTTGGGGCCGAGGAAGGCGAAGATCTCGCCCTCGTCGACATGGAGATCGACGCCGTCGACGGCGGTCAGATCACCGAAACGCTTGACGAGACCGGTCGCTTCGACCGGTCGGCTCACGCCGATGCTTCCTGAATCGCCCGCCACACCCGCTCGGGGCTGAGGGGCAGATCGATGTGACGGATGCCGAGCGGCGACAGGGCGTCGATCACGGCCGACTGCACGGCCGGCGTCGAGCCGATGGCACCCGACTCGCCGATGCCCTTGGCTCCCAGCGGGTTGTTGGGCGATGCCGTCTGGAGCGGGACCAGCTCGAACGACGGCAATTCAGCCATCGAGATGATGCCGTAGTCGGCGAAGTTGGCGGTGACCGGGTTGCCGTCCTCGTCGTACCGCACCTCTTCGTACAACGCCTGGGCGACACCCTGGGCGATGCCGCCGTGACGCTGCCCCTCGACGATCATGGGGTTGATCAACGAGCCGGAGTCGTCGCAGGTGATGATGCGCTGGAGTCTCACCTCGCCGGTGTCGGTGTCGACCTCGACCACGGCGACATGGGCGCCGAACGGGAAGCTGCACTGTGCGTTGAAGTCCTGCTCGGCCTCGAGCGGACCGTCGGCTGCGGCCACCACGTCGGCCCAGGACTTGGTGACGGCCGGGGTACCGACCACGTGGAAGGCACCCTGCTCGGGATCGATCACGATGTCGTCGACACTGGCCTCGAGCAGATCGGCGGCGATCTCCTTGGCCTTGTCGACCACCTCGCCGGCGGCC
>JAOUEE010000480.1 GCA_029858875.1 Acidimicrobiia bacterium | reverse complement strand
GTTGCCGGACACCGGTTCGTTCTCGGTGGTCGAGACGGGATCGTCGATGGCAACCGGTGTGTCGTTGAGGCCATCGACCCGCATGACGATCACCGAGTCGTCGGATCCACCGAAGGGATCACCCACCGTGTAGTTGATGGTCTCGAACACGGTCTCGCCGGTGTCGAGCCCTTGGTGGGCGGCGGTGGGGTCGAAGTCGAGGACCCACGGACTGCTCGCCGTCACCGTCGAGTCGACCGCGCTGGCATCGAAGGACTCGATGATGAGCGAATCCGCGTCCGGATCGGTGTCGTTCTCGAGCGGGAAGATCTCGATGGGGGTGTCCTCGTTGGTCTCGAAACCCCGACCGAAATCGGTGCGGGCCACCGGGTCGTCGTTGGTGCCCACGAAGGTGATCGTCACGTCCGCCGGTGTGCTGGTGCTGTTGGCGTCGAAGATCGTGTAGGTGAAGGTGTCGACCACCTCGTCCCCCACGGCCAGGCCGTTCAGCGTGGCGTCGGGCGTGATGGTGAACGAGCCGTCGGTGTCCACGTCGGCCGTCGAGCCGCTGTCGAGGACGAGCTCGGTCGGTCCAGCGACCGGATCACCATTGAGCTGGTTGACCGAGATGGCATCGCCGTCGATGTCGAAGTCGGGGCCGCTGCCGTTGTCGGCGAAGAGCGAGCCGTTGAGGACATCGTCCTCGTCGGTCGTCAGGTCGTCGTCCTCGGCCACGGGCGTGTCGTTCACGCCGGTGACGGTGACGGTGACCGTCTGGGTCACGGTGGCGCCCTTGTCATCGGCCACGGTCACGGTGAAGGTGTCGGTGGCGGTCTCGCCGGTGTCGAGCGTCTCGAAGAAGGTCTTGGCGGTGAAGGTCACCGACGTCGTGTTCTGGGCGACGCCGCCGACGGTGCCGGTGTCGTCGACCTCGGTCAGGGTGAGCGGTCCGCCCTCCGGATCGTTGGCCTCACCGACGATCTCGATCTCGATGATGCTGTTCTCGTTGACGGTGGCGCTGATCGGGTCGAGCTCGGGTGGGAAGTTGTCGGCCGACACGGTGACGGTGACCGTCGCCGAGGCCGATCCACCACGGGTGTCGTTGATGGTGTACTCGAAGCTGTCGGTGTCGGATTCACCGGCGCCCAGACCATCGAAAGCGGTGCCGGGGTCGTAGGCGACCATTCCCGAGCTGATCGCCGCGGAACCGGCTGCCGCCGAATCATCGACGGAGATCAGGGAGATGGGGTCGAACGGGTCGGCGTCGGAGTCATTGTCGAGGACGTCGATGAGGATGGTGTCACCCACGATCAGCTCGGCGGTGTCGTCGCCGGCCACCGGAGAGCTGTTGGCTGCCGTCCACTCACAACCACTGGTGGTCTCGGCGGTCAGACACTGGTCGAGTCCGTCACCACCGGCGTTGTGGTCGGTGCCCGCTCCGCCCCACAAGAAGTCGTCGCCGACACCGCCGCCGACGATGTCGTCGCCGGCGTCGCCCCGGGCCTGGTCATTGCCACCGCCGCTCTGGATCACGTCGTTGTCCGCGCCGCCGTTGAGCATGTCGTCGCCGCCACCGCCGCGGACGTCGTCGTTGCCGGCGCCGGCAGTGACCGTGTCGCCGTCCTGCTGGCCCTTGATGTCGTCGTTGCCGCCGCCACCGCGCAGATCGTCGTTGCCGAACGCTCCCCGCAGGATGTCGGCCCCGTCCTGTCCGCTCAGCGTGTCGTCATCGGCGCCACCGAGCAGAGTGTCGGCTCCGGTGCCACCGTTGAGGTCGTCGTTGCCGGTGTAGCCCAGGAGCTCGTCACGGCCAGGGCCACCGGTGAGGGTGTCCTCGCCCGGCCCACCCTCGACGGTGTCGTTGCCGCTCTCGCCATGAAGGGTGTCGTCGCCTTGGTGACCCTGCAGTTCGTCATCGCCGCCTCCGCCAAAGACGATGTCGTCGCCGGCGTAGGCCAGGACTCGGTTGGCGGAAGGTCCACCGCAGATGAAGTCAGCCGCGGGAGTACCGCCGATGACGGGGGCGTCGGACACGATCACATTCATGCCTGTCGGGGCGAGCCCGCACGGCGTGGCCGTAGCAGCACCGCTGGCGCCGGCCGCGGCCAGTACCAGTGCGACACCGATGGTGACAATCAGGCCGAAACCGATTGCCGGTACTCGATGGATCCGGGGAATGCTCATCTGACGGGGTCCTGCTCTTGAGCGGTTGTGTGCACGGCCTGTCGGCACGGATGAGGAGAGATGTGAGGGTTCGGTCACATTCACTCGGCCACCGACCGGATCCGGTGCGAGTGCTGCCATCGGCGCCATCCGATCGCCCGTCGCACCGGTGTGAGGATGGGGTCGGCGTCGCCGACCGCGACGCGAAAGCACGCGGTCACGTAGGTGAAGCCCCTCCCCCCCCCACCGCGGCGATGGTGTCACCGGATATGGCAACG
>JAOUEE010000129.1 GCA_029858875.1 Acidimicrobiia bacterium | reverse complement strand
CCCCTCGACCCCGATGCCTCCCGACGGTTCGCTGCTCCCACAACCGGACAGGGCCGCCATCGCCACCACCAACATCGATCCCACACGTCGATTCACGTCTTGATCCTCCTCCTGGACCGTCCTGGTGCGGCCTCCACGGGGTCAGACGCCGGCAATCACGCGATTCTTCCGTCCCGTCCGAGCGACCCCGACGGGTCCGGAGGTCCCGGGGAAGGGCTCGGTTCTGGCTTGGTCGCCGGTGCATCCCTATGGTTGGCGACTGAACACCGTTCACCAGACCGGTGCGACGAGGGAAGGACACCGGTGACGTCCACCAGAGAACGCCTGGTCGAGATCAATCGACGCAACCTGGGCCATGCCGAGCACGGCACGATCGATCAGGCCGACGAGGTGGGCACGGTCGCCGCGACCAACTACGTAAACCCCGACCGCTTCCAGGCCGAGGTCGACCGCATCTTCAAACGGCTTCCCTTGCTCATGGCCATGAGCGCCGAGCTGCCCGACGCCGGCTGCTACAAGGCCCTCCATGCCGTCGGAGTGCCGGTGCTGCTGGTGCGTAACGACGACGGCGACGTGCAGGCCTTCGTCAACAGCTGCCGGCACCGGGGCGCGCCGGTGGTGCCCGACGGAGCGGGCTCGGCTCGCCGCTTCACCTGTCCGTACCACGGTTGGTCCTACGACCGCACCGGCGCCCTCGTGGGCATCCTCGACCGTGATCAGTTCGGTGCGTTCGACATCGACTGCCACGGGCTGGTGCCGCTTCCCACCTTCGAGCGGTCCGGCCTGGTGTGGGCCTCGCTCCGTCCCGGCGGCGGGCTCGAAGCCGACCGCTTCCTCGCCGGGTTCGACGAGGTGCTGGCCCACCTCCACCTCGACCGGGCCCACGTGGTGGGTCACAACGTGGTTGCCGGCCCCAACTGGAAGGTGGCCTACGACGGCTACATGGACTTCTACCACCTGCCGATCCTGCACAAGGACACGTTCGGGGCCAACTTCCCCAACAAAGCCAGCTACGACGCCTGGGGGCCCCACCTCCAGGTTTCGGCTCCGGACCCCCGCTTCGCCAAGTACCGCGACCAGTCGGCCGCCGCCTGGCCCGACCACACCCTGGTCAACGGCATCCTCACCGTCTTCCCGCATGTGTCGATCGCCCGCTTCCAGGCCGAGGGCGACACGGTGTTCATGATCAGCCAGCTGTTCCCGGGCGATGCCGTCGGCGAGTCGACCACCACCCAGATCTTCGCCCTGGCCCACGAGCCCACCGACGTCACCCGAGCCGCAGCCGTTGGGCAGATGGCCTTCCTCGAACACGTGGTGCGTGACGAGGACTACGCCACCGGCCGGGCCGTGCAGGAGGGACTGGCCACGGGCGCCATCGACCGCGTGCTGTTCGGCCGCAACGAGGGCGGTGGCCAGCGCTTCCACCAGTGGGTCGACGAACTGCTCGCCGCCGACGACGACGACCTGCCCGGGCTGTTCGCCCGGTCGTCGGCCTGATCAGGCATCGGCGTCGGCCGCCAGTAACCTCATCGGCCATGCGCAAGACCCTGATCCTCCTGCTCGCCCTGCTGTTCACTGCCGCCGCCTGCGGCAGTGGTTCCGACGACGGCGACACCGACACGTCCACCACCACCGCGACCGGCGACACCTCCACCACCGTGGCCGAGACGGTCCCCGAGACCACGGCCGCTCCGCTCACCCTGCCGCCGGTCACCAACGAGACGGTGGCGCCGTCCACCGTCACCACCCCGCCCGACACCGGCGGCGCACCGGCCGCCTCCCCCGTGGGCGTCAACATGATCGAGTGGGAGGTGCAGGCCCCCACCAGCATCACCGCCGGCACCGTCGACTTCGTGCTCACCAACGGCGGCAACTTCAGCCACCAGTTGGCCATCGCCCGGGGCGAGAGCTACGACACGCTGCCCGTCCTCGACAGCGGTGCGGTCGACGAAGCGACGCTGGGCACCGACTACCTGGGTGTCAGCGACCAGGTGGACTTCGGCGGCGACACCACGGCCACCTTCGACCTCGAGCCGGGTGCCTACGTGCTGTACTGCCCGATCGTGGTCGGCCCCAACAGCCACGTCGCCCAAGGTCAGTGGGTCAGCGTGCAGGTCGTCGGCTGATGATCGTGGTGGCCGGGTGGGCCGACTTCGGATCGGACGATGCCCGCGACCAGGCTGTGGCCGCCAGCGCGCCATTCCAGCAGGCCACCCGCTCGGACGAGGCGGGCTGTCTGGCCTACTACTTCGCTCCCGACCCCGTGATCGGGCACCGGATGGTGGTGTACGAGCTGTGGGAGGACGAAGCCTCGCTGGCCGCCCACTTCGGTCACCAGAACTACTTCGGGATGCAGAGGCACCTCGGCAGCCACGGCCTGGTGGGCGCCGACTTCAAGAAGTTTCGCTGCGATCTGGCCGAACCGGTGTACGACGACACGATGACGGCCCGGGCCGACTTCTTCACCGCCGCCGACTGATCGGCCCCCACACCGCGACCTGACCGAAATTGCGTGGGTTCGTGCCACTCATCGGCACCAACCCACGCAATTTCGGTCAGGTGCCGGCGAGGGTGGCCACCACGGGGGCGAAGGCCTCCATCTGGTCGCCGCCGACCGTGATGTAGCTGATGCCGTACTGGTCGCGGCGCTGTTGGAGGGTCTCGCAGATCTCGGCCACCGAACCGATCAGGGTGTGCGGATGAGCCGCCAGCTGCGCCGACTCGAAGCCGAACGCCGGCGCCATCAGGTCGAGGGTGGCCTGGGTATCGTCGGTGACCGTCGTGAAGTAAGCGGCGATCTCGAGCTCCAGTCGATCGAAGCGATCCCCCGCCCCGTCACGGATCCAGTCGATCTTGGCCGTCGTGCCCTCGGCCGTGCCGCTGTGCAGTCCCCGCGCACCGATCTTGCCCGCCGAGTTGTCGAAGTTGACCGACACGATGTCGGCCACCCGCCCGGCCAGACCCAGCACCCGCGGTGATCCGCCACCGATCATCACGCGAGGCCCACCCGCCTGCACGGCCCGGGGGACGGCCGTGAACCCGTCGGCGGTGACATGGGCGCCGTCGATGGCCAGATCCTCCCCGGCGAAGAAGGACCGGGCCAGCCCCACCACTTCCTCCAGGCGCTCGATGCGAACACCCGGTCGGTCCATCTCGATGCCCATGGCCGTGTACTCACTGGTGATCCAGCCGGCCCCGAACCCGGCCTCCAACCGCCCGTCGGACAACAGATCGATGGTGGCCAGCTCCTTGGCCAGCACCACGGGGTGGTGGTAGTCCACGCACAGCACGCGACAGCCGACCATGATCGACGAGGTGGCATCGGCTGCGGCCATCATGGCCGGGATGGCGGCCACGGTCTGCACGGGGTGAGCCGCCGCGTCCAGCGCCGGTCCCGGACCGATGTAATGATCAGCCAGGCTGAAGGTGCCATAGCCCAGGTCCTCGGCCCGGCGGGCCCGATCCTTCCACTGGGCCGCGGACTCGGGGGCGAACTCCTGGCAGCCGAATCGAAACGGGGTGGGCATCTCAGAACTCCACGGTCCGGGCGGTTTCGATGATGGACACCACCTCGGAGTCCAGCAGGTGGCCGGCCGCGGCAGCCGACTCGGCCGACTCGGTGACGGCGGCCACGTATTCGGCCGGCGTGCCGTACCGACGGGCCAGCTCGGCCTGGTCGAACGGGAACGTCGTGCCGAACAGCCCGCAGAAGCCCCCGCCCGTCTGTCCCTCCCCCGAGAGCACCGCGGTGGGCACGTCGACGGCCGGTGTGCGGATGCCGCCGGTGGCCAGGCCGTCAGCGTCACGCACCACCTCGGCCGGATCGTCGTCGGTGGTGTCGATGCGGGGTGCCTCGGGAGGTGCCGTCCCGTCGACCACCCAGGCGACCAGGTGGTGGAAGGCAGCCGAGATCACTTCGAAGTGCGGCCCGGCGTTGACCGGGGCATCGCAGTTCAACAGGGCGCCGAAGTCCGAGCCCGCCGTGAGTCCGTACACCTTCTCCAACAGGTAGGCGTCGGCGTGGGAGGTACCGGCGACCTCCCACAACCGGAGGAGCTCGGTATCGGGCTGGCGGGCCGCGGCCGACCCGAGGCTGGGGCTCACGTCGGTCTCGGTCTGGAAGGTGAACACCGGAATGTCGAGGTCGGTGCGAATGGTGGCACCGCCGGCGTCGGCCAGCATCGAGCCGTCGGCGTCGAGGGGAGCGGCGTTGGCTCCCCGGCTGTGGATGAACAGGCCGTCGAACACCTCGGGGGCGCGGGGATGGACGGCGTTGGCGTAGGTGGTCATCCGGAAGGCCGACTGGGACTCGCCGGCGCCGATCACGTGGGTGGGCTCCAGCCCGTCGAGCACATCGGTGTCGACGGCGTCGCCCGGCCCTCGGGCCACCACGCCGGCCTGGGTGAAGATGTCGTAGGAGTACTCGTCGCCGGGATGGACCAGGTCGGCGTAGCGACCGTCTTCTTGCTCGACCAGGGCGTCGACGCCGGTCTTCTGGGCCGACACGCCAACGTAGGCGTGGCCCTCGCGGGTGAGCTCCGGGTGCAGGTAGCCCCAGTCGGGATCCCCGTCGAACCCGGCCGACACGTTGAGCCACTCCACCACCACCACGCCACTGAAGTCGGCCGGATCGGCCGGGCGGCGCACGATCATCCGGGTTGTGTAGGCCGCCTGGCCATCGATCTCGACGTCCCACACACCGTCGGGGCCCAGGTCCGCGCCCACGTACGAGCGCCCCTCACCCGTGAAGAAGAACTCGGCCTCGGTGTAGCCGAGCTGGTCGAGATCCTGGAGCGCGGCATTGGCGAATGCACCGTCGCCCGGTCCCGTGACCGCCACAGCCAACCCGAAGCTGTCGCTGTCGGGTGCCGCGGTGGTCGTGGTGGGCAGCGCGGAGGTCCCCGGCTGTGAGGTCGCCAGATCCCCGACCGCCGCCGTGGTGCTGGTGGCGGATCCGCCGGCCGGACCGGCCTCGTCATCGGTGCCATCGCTGCTGCAACCGGCAACGATCAACACCGTCGCCGCGGCGGCCACCAGCCAACGCCCAGTCGATTCGGAGAGTGTGCTCATGGCGCCCGACGGTAGCCCTCGGAGTGGCGTCGCAGCAGATCGGCCCAGACAATGCCGGTGTGGACACGCCCCCGGAAGAAGTGGTGGACGGCCGGTGGTTGGCCGCGCACCTCGACGACCCCGACCTGGTGGTGGCCGACGTCCGCTGGTACCTCGACGGCCGCTCGGGCCGGGACGCCTACGAAGTCGGCCACGTCCCCGGAGCGGTGTTCGTGGATCTCGACACCGTTCTGTCGGCGCCTCCCTCGACCGAGGGCGGTCGCCACCCCCTCCCCGACCCGGACCGGTTCGCCCGAGACATGGGTCGCCTGGGGATCGGGGACCGTTCCGTCGTCGTCGCCTACGACGATGCCGGCGGCACGATCGCGTCGAGGCTGTGGTGGATGCTGGACGCGCTGGGGCGACCGGCCGCCGTGCTCGACGGTGGCATCGACGCCTGGAGCGGCGCACTGGAACCCGGGCCACACGAGCGCGAGCCGGCCCGATTCACCCCGCGACCCTGGCCGGCCGAGCGCCTGGCCACCGCCGACGAGGTGGAGCAGGCCCGCCACCGGAACATCGTGATCCTCGATGCCCGCAGCACCCGACGCTACGAACACGGCGGCTCGGTCGACCCCAGGTCCGGTCACATCCCGGGGGCCCGCAGCATGCCGGCCACCCACAACCTGACCGAGGGCCGGTTCCGACTCCCGGCCGCCCTGGCGGAACAGTACCTGGCGGTCGGCGCCGCCGATCGGGCGGTCATCGCCTACTGCGGCAGCGGCGTCACCGCCTGCACCGATCTCCTGGCCCTTCGCCGGGCCGGCCTGGCCGATGGCCGCCTGTTCGTCGGGTCCTGGTCGGCGTGGGGGGCCGACGAGCGGCGACCAGCTGAGCCGGGACCCGACACCAGCGCTTGACCCGCTCGGCGGATCAGGCGAACGCGTGGCCCACCAGCTCCTCGCTGAGCGTCCACAGGGCGCGGGCCCGCTCGGCGTCGCGGATGTAGTCGGCCACATCGGCGCCGGCGCCGACGTGACAGTCCAGCAGATAGGCGCCACTGGCGTCGATCAGATCGGGCGCCGTGGCGGCCCACACCTGCGTGGCCGCCCCCACCGCGGGGGCCCGCATGGCCGGCATGCTGGTCGCCGCGCTGTCGCCCGCGCCCGGTGCGGCAGCGTTCTCGGTCCGCTCGGAGATGCGAGTGATCATCTGCGTCATCAACTCCTCGGTCATGTGCCGGGCCAACTCGGTGGCCACCATCCCGGGATGCACCGAGTACGACACCACGTCACGGTCGCTCATCCGTCGGGCCAGCTCCAGGGCGAAGAGCGCATTGGCCGACTTCGAACGGCCGTAGCTGATCCAGGCGTCGTAGTCGGTGTGCTCGAATGCGGGATCGTCGAGATCGACATCGGAGATGAGGTGGGCCGCGCTGGAGAGCGTGACCACCCGTGGCCGCTCGCCGGCGACGATGGCATCGGCCAACAGCGCCGTCAGCAGGAAGTGCCCCAGGTGATTGGTGCCGAACTGCATCTCGAAGCCATCGGTGGTGTGACCGAACGGGCACACCATGACGCCGGCGTTGTTGATGAGCACGTCCACGACGTCGTGGTCGGCCCGGAAGTCCTCGGCGAACCGGCGCACGCTGGCCAGATCGGCCAGATCGAGCACCCGCTGCTCGAGATCGGCATCGGGCTGGTCGGCCCGGATGCGGGCCATCGCCGCCGCGTTCTTCTCCGGGTTGCGGGCGGCCATCGTGACCGAAGCCCCCCGCGAGGCCAAGGCCCGCGCCGACTCCTCGCCCAACCCGCTGGACGCGCCGGTCACCACGAACCGCAGTCCGCGCAGATCGACGTCACCCAGGACGTCATCGGTGGTCGATTCGGGGTGCAGCTCAGTCATGACCCGGCAACCTACCGGCCGCGAGCACCGGGCGCCCGACCGAGCGCCGGTCGACTCGACCTGGCGTCACCGGTCACCATCCGGCGGTACCCGGTCCGCCCTTGAACGGTCCGACCACGTCGTCGGTGATCCAACCGCCGTAGAACCCGCCCGGCTGGGGCACCACGATCCGATCGTCGACGAAACAGCGGAAGCGGCTGGGATAGAAGGCCCGGTGGTCGGCGATGGCGGCGAAGGACCCGGTGGGACCGGGGTAGCACCAACAGGCATCCTCCACCACGTGGTCGTCGACCGTCACGGTCCAGTAGCGGGCCACTCCCTTCCATTCGCAGAAGCTGCGGCCGTCGCCGACCGAGAAGCGCGACTCGTCGCAGGCGTCGGGCGCCAAGTAGTACGTCGGCGGATGGGAGGTCTCGAGCACCCGGTAGCCACCGAGGCTCTCGGCCACCACCACGCCGGCCGACTCGACCCGGAGGTGGCGGTCGCTCCACTCCAGCCGCGGCGGCCGCGGGTAGTCCCACACCGACTCCTGTCCGGGTTCGGGCACAACAGGCAACGGTCGTTCCATGCCCTCTCGTTCGGCACCGGGCGTCCGAACGGATGCACGCCGCTCGTGCACGTCGATGCCGTCGTCGCGCCACGGCGCGGCCAGGTCCGCCACCGGATGGACTCGAGGTCGGCGCTGGCGCGCAAGGCCGGATACCGCACGGGATTTCCCGATCTGCCCCGAGCGCGGCGGCTCGCCAGCGATGGTATGGGCCGTCCCCGCCGACCTCGCCTCCTCATCCCTTCGTTGGGCTCGACCCGCCGGCGTGCACCAGAGTGGCAGTCGTGGCCTCCCCCTCCGTAGGACCCCTCGACCACGAGTCGATCGTGCGCTCCTACTACCGCCTGGCCGGGCTGTACACCCTCGCCGCGTCGCTGATCTGGCCGGTCAACACCCTGTTCCTGCTCGACGCCGGTCTCAGCATCGGGGAGGTGTTCGTCGCCAATGCCTGCTTCTCGGCCGGCATGGTCGTCTTCGAGATACCGACCGGCGTGGTGGCCGACACTCGCGGCCGGCGCCTGTCGTACCTGTCCAGCGTGGCCATCCTGGCCGGCACCACGGCGCTCTATCTCCTGGCCGCCCGGGTCGATGCCGGGGTGGTGGTCTTCTCGGCCGTGTCGGTGTTGATGGGGTTGGGCTTCACGTTCTACTCCGGGGCCCTCGAAGCCTGGCTGGTGGATGCCCTACGCACCGTCGGCGCCGACGATGACCTCGACCACGTCTTCGCCCGGGCCCAGCAGGCCACCGGCGGCGCCATGCTGGTGGGCACCATCGCCGGCGGGCTCCTGGGCCAGGTGGATCTGGTGGTGCCCTTCCTGGCCCGCAGCGCCGTCCTGGTGGCGGTGTTCGCCATGGCCTCCCGCACCATGTTCGACGTCGGGTTCACCGCTCGTCGGCTCCAGTGGTCGAGGATCCCCGCCGAGCTGGCCGAGCAGACGCGGGTTGGGGTGTCGTACGGCTGGCGTCGGCCCGGGCTGCGCCTGGTGATGCTGGCCGGCGCCGCCCGAGCCGCGTTCCTCGCTTGGGCGTTCTACGCGGCGCAGCCCTACCTGCTGGAGCTGCTCGACAGCGACCAGATCTGGGTGATCGGGTTCTTCACCGCCGCCGTCGCCGTGTCCACGATGGTCGGCAACGAGCTGGTCGAGCGGCTGACCCGCCGGTGCGGCCGCCGCACGACCATGCTCATCATCGGGTCCGTCACCACCACCGTGGCCGGCGTCACCATCGGCATCACGGACCAGTTCTGGGTGGCGGTGATCGCCTTCTTGGCCATGACCCTCTCGATGGGCGTGATCGGCCCCGTCCGTCAGGCGTACGTCCACCATGACACTCCCACCGAGCATCGGGCCACGGTCGTCAGCTTCGACGCCATGATTGCCTCGGTCGGCGGCGTCGGCGGCCAGCTCGGGCTGGGTCGGGTGGCCGACACCCGGTCGTTCTCGGCCGGCTACGTGGTCGGTGGCCTGATCACCGCGCTGGCCTGGCCACTGCTGGTCGGAGCCCGCCGCGTCGGCGGGGCGGCCGATGCCATCGTGGGCCGACCCTCCGGCCACGAAGGCACCTGCGCAGCCCAGGGTCTACCCCGCGACACGTCGGTGGAGTCGCATCCCGTTTCCGTGCTCACCGCCGACGGGTCGGGCACCTGACCGGCCGACCGAGCGCGTCCGTCACCAGGTGTCGACCATGGGCCGCTTCTTGGTCGTCCGGGTCGGTGGTGGGGGGCAGGACCGCAGGGTGTTGACGATGCGCGAGCGGGTCTGGGCCGGATCGATGACGTCGTCGATCTCGTTGATCATCGCCGCTTCCAGCGCCCGGCTCCGCTGGTAGGCCGCAGCCACCATCGCCTCGAAGGCCTCGTCCCGTTCGTCATCGTCCTCGATGGCCTCCAGCTGGCGTCGCGCGCCCAGCTGCACCGCCCCTTCCAGGCCCATCCCGCTGATCTCACCGGTCGGCCAGGCCACGGTGAACAGCGGCGCGTGGAAGCTGCCGCCGGCCATGGCCAAAGCGCCGAGCCCCACGCCCTTTCGCAACAGCACCGAGAAGAACGGCACGGTGAGGCTGGCGCCGGTGACCATCATGCGGCTGAAGCGGCGCACCTGCGCGGTGCGCTCGGCCTCGGGCCCGACCATGAAGCCGGGCGTGTCGACCAGGAACAGCAGCGGCAGATCGTGGGCATCGCACAACTGCATGAAGCGGGCCGCCTTGTCGGCTCCATCGGCATCGATGGCGCCGCCCAGATGGTTGGAGTTGTTGGCGATGACGCCCACCGGACGGCCCTCGAAGCGCACCAGTGCCGTGATCATCCCCACCCCGAACGATCGGCGCAGTTCCATCACGCTGTCGGTGTCGGCCAACAGCTCCACCGCCCGACACACGTCGTAGGCCTGCTTGCGCCGTTCGGGGACCACCCCGCGCAGCTCGCGCTGGTCGGCGCAGGTCCACGGCCCGACCGTCCCCTGGAAGTACGACAGATAGCGCTTGGCCGCGGCGACGGCGGC
>JAOUEE010000479.1 GCA_029858875.1 Acidimicrobiia bacterium | reverse complement strand
CGGCCACCCGGGCCAGGATCAGCTCATCGAGGCCCTCGTGGTCCACCAACGTGACGGCGCAGGCGATGACGTGTTCCAGATCGATGCGCTGGCGGACCATGGAACGAACGGTACCAAACGTGTGAAGATGCAAGTTCAATATACATCGATCATTCAGAAGTAGTGAATGAGCTTCAGGTATGTGGATCGGGCGGCACCATTGGACACCGGGCCGGCGAACGCCTGAACTGGTGGTGATGCGCGACCGCCCACCCACCGACCCGGCCTGGCGGTCGCTCACATCGCCCGCCGACGTGGCCGATGCTCTGGTCGGTCTGTACGAGCGGCGCGGCTCTCGGCACTACGACGAAACCGTCACCCAGACCGAACACGCCCTCCAGTGCGCCGCGCGCGCCATCGTGGACGGTGCCGACGACGAAACCGTGGCCGCGGCCTTCCTGCACGACATCGGGCATCTGCTCATGCCCGAGGAAGGCGATGACGATTCTGGCGACGGTGTCGATCGTCATCACGAGCAGGTCGGTGGCCGCTTCCTGGCCAACTGGTTCGGGGATGGTGTGGTGGCATCGGTTCGGCTGCACGTGGCGGCCAAGCGCTACCTGTGCGCCGTCGACCGTCGGTACCACGACGGACTGTCTCCGGCTTCGGTCCAGAGTCTGATCGTCCAGGGTGGGCCGATGAGTGAGCCGGAGGTGGCCGACTTCGGGTCGGCGGCGCACCGCGAGGCCGCCGTGGACCTGCGCCGATGGGACGACCTGGCCAAGGTCCCCGGTGCCCTCACCCCGACCCTGCACGAGCTGCGCGAGCGTCTCGTCGCCGTGCTGGCTCGACCATGACCCTCGATGCCGAGACCCGGGCCCACTGGGAGGTCTCCGGGTGGGTACGGCTTCGGGCCGCAGTCGAGCCGGCCACGATCGATGACCTGCGTGTCGCGGTCGACGAGCTGACCGCGTGGGCCGGCAACGACGGACCCGGGCTCCATCACTTCGAGCAGACCGACCACGGCCCCAGGATCGCCCGCAGCGAGCACTTCGCCGACGTGCACCCGATGCTCGGCCGGTTCGTCCGTGGTCCGCTGATCGGAGACGTGCTCACCGAGCTGTTCGGTGAGCCGGCTGTGCTCTTCAAGGAGAAGGTGAACTACAAGCATCCAGGCGGTGGTGGGTTCGCTCCCCATCAGGACGCCGCCGCGTACCGCTTCGTCGACCATCACATCTCGGTCATGGTGCCCCTCGATCCGGCCACCGTGGCCAACGGGTGCCTGTGGTTCGCGACCGAGCGCCAGCCGGCCCCCATCCCGGCCGATGATCGGGGCCGCGTGCCGGCCGAGCTGGTCGAGCAGTTGACCTGGCGGCCGGTGCCGGCCCGCCCCGGCGATCTGGTGATCTTCGACTCCTACGCGCCGCACTACAGCGAGACCAACACCACTCGACAGCCCCGTCGTGCGCTGTACCTCACGTACAACGCCGCCAGCCGGGGCGATTTCCGACGCCGCTACTACGAGGACAAGGTGGCCGAGTTCGAGCGTGAAGGCGACAGCTTCGGCAACGCCCGGGTGCGCATCAGCGTGAGCGACGACTTCCTCGGCAAGCCGGTGTCCCCGCCGCGGTAGCGGCTGCTCTCGCCCTACCCTCGGGGCCATGACGAGCACGAGTGGAGCCGACGGTTCCGGTCAGCTGACCATCGTCGGCGGGTCCGTTCTGGCCGGCGACGATCCGGCCGTCGGTGCCGCCACCGTGGTGTGCGCCGGCGCGACCATAGATCATGTCGGCGAGCTCGGTGCCGTCTCGGGACCGACCGTCGACGCCGGCGGAGCCTGGGTACTGCCCGGGATCGTCGACATCCACGGCGACGCCTTCGAACGATCGCTCATGCCTCGGGCCGGGGTGCCGGTGGACATCGACCTGGCCCTGCTCGACAACGACCGGCAGCTCCTCGCCGCCGGTATCACCACGTCGTTCCTTTCGGCCACCGACAGCTGGGAACCGGGACTGCGCAGCCGTCAGACCCTGCGGTCGCTGGTCGTTCACATCCGCAACAACCGGGCGCTGCCCGAGGTGCTGCTGCATGTTCGCCACGAGCGGTGCCACGTGACCGACATCGACGAGCTGATCGCCTGGGTCCTGGACGGCACCGTGGGCATGCTGTCGTTCAACGACCACACGGCGGCGCGACCCGCCGACATCGGTCGACTGTCGGCCACGCAGGTGCAACGGTCGGGCGTGGGGCGTGAACAACTCCAGGAGCTGATGGCACAGGCCGTCGCCCAAAGCGACCTGGGGTCCCGTCAGGAAGTCATGTTGGCCGAGGCGGCCCGCGCCGCAGGGTGTGTCACCGCCAGTCACGACGCATCCCACGAAGCGCATCTGATCCGCGACCAGGAACTGGGGGTGCGCATCGCCGAGTTCCCGCTGTCGGCCGAGCTCGCGCGGCGCTATCGGGA
>JAOUEE010000478.1 GCA_029858875.1 Acidimicrobiia bacterium | reverse complement strand
CTCGGCCCGCTGCACCCTTTGCCGAAGGATCCGTCGTTCGCGATCCCCGTGATCGACATCGACGAGTGGAAGGACGACCCGTTCGCCACCGTCGACATCCAGGTCAGCCCGGCGCCTGCCTATAGCCGGTAGAGCCTGGCGGCATTCTCGCCCATGACCCTCCGGCGGGTCTCGGGGCGGAGGGCGTTCATCTTCTCCGCCACTGCATCGACGGGCGCCGGGTAGAGGCACGTCGGGTGTGGGAAATCGGTTTCGAACAGGATTCGTGTGTCGCCCACCTGGTCCATCAGGAATTGCAGATGGCCCTGGTTCTCCTCGAACCAAAAAGTGGCATGCCAGTTCGACGAGAAGTACTCCGATGGCTTCTTGGACATCTCCTTGTATTGCTGTGGCGCGTTCTCGCTGAGCTCGTAGTCCATCGTCTCGAGCATGAACGGGATCCAGCCGATCCCGCTCTCGACCGCGACCATCTGCAGGTTCGGGAAGCGATCGAACAGCCCGGAGAAGATCGTGTTCATCACCACGCGGGCGCTGTTCAAGAACAGCATCCCGCCTCCGATGGCGGGTTTGACGTACTCGTGTTGTGACGGCCAGAAGTAGTTGCCGAAGAAGTCCATCGCCGTGTTGCTGGAGCCGATGTGGAAGTGGACGGGCATGCCGAGGTCCGAGCACACCTCCCACAGCGGGTCCCAGGCACGACTGGCCAGGTCTGGGGAACCTGCGTCCTGGGGGTCGGAGGTCATGTTGATGCCCCGCAGGTCGAGCCCTGCGGCCCGCTTGGTCTCGGCGATGCAGCGATCGATGCTCCACGCCGGCATGAGGGTCATCGGGAGGAACCGCTGGCTCGACGCGTCCTGCATCTCGGCCATGGCGTCGTTGTAGATCTCGAGACACAGCATGCGCAGTGCCTCGTCGGGGATGACGTTGTTCAGCGTCGTGCCGCCGAGTCCGACGACGTTCGGGAACAGCACTTGAGCGTGGATGCCGCAGTCGTCCATGAGCGCGAGCCGCGCCGTCGGGTCATACGCCGCCTCGTGCACCCAGTCGAGGCCCTTCTCGGATGACTCGAAGAACGGGATCTTGGAGTGGTCGCGAGCGACGACGCCACCGCCACGAGCGAACCCGATCTCCTGACCGTCGACCACCCACGTGTCGAGGCCGTCGCGCGGGACGACCCGCAGCACACTCGGCCACCAGAAGGGCAACACGATGGTGTCACCGGTGGCCGAGGCGCTGACGGGGGTCCCCTACTGCAGGTGAGGACGAGCCACACCTCGGTGGCCCCGACCAGCCTGGGGGTGACCGAGAGGAGCAACGGATCGGGCGCGAACTGGAGTGGCGTGGTGAAGATGCCGAGCAGAGGCTCGTTCGAGAATGGGGCGTCGAAGATGCCAATGGCGCCGACGAAGTCGATGCTGCAGGCGCTGGCCCAGATGGTCTCGGGCCCGATGAGCGACGCGACGCACTGCCCGACGATGAGGTCGGCGCCGATGAGTGAGGCGACGCATTGGGTGCCGAAGCGAGCGAACGCAGCGTCGGTCGGCAGGTCGGAGCCGGTGATGGTGATCTGGTCGCCGTCGACAATGCCGCAGTCGTAGGTGGTGCCGTCGACGGTGATGATCCTGGCCACGTTCATGGTGCCGGTGAAGGTGGGGTTGGTGTCGAACACGGCGCCGGTGTTGATCGACAGGTCACAGGCGTCGCCTTGGGCCATGTTCGGCGTGATCAACGACGCCACACACTGCACGCCGTTGTGGGCGATGCCCACATCCGGCAAGCCCGTGCCCTGGACGGTGACCTCCTGCCCATCGAGCAGCGCGCCGTCGGGCGTGACGGTCATCGATGGTGCCAGCTGGGCCGCCGCTGGTGCGACCAGGCGACAGCGGCGACCAGCCAAACGGCCAGGGCTCGGGCGGCATCAACCGAAAGGCTTGAACTCCTCGAAGTTCGGCTCGGTGATCTGGCCGGGCAGTCGGTGCGCCTTCAGCCGAGTCCCGATCCGCAGCTGCTCGGGAAGCCAGCCCAGGTTGACCTCGAAGTAGCGGACCGCTGCCGCGACCGATGGCCACTCGCAGTCGTCGAGGACCACGAGTCCGCCGGGCCGAACGAGCTGGCGCAGGAAGTGAAGGTCGATGAACACGTTGTGGAAGATGTGGCTGCCGTCGACGAAGGCCGCGTCAGCTTCGAAGTTGTCTTGAAGGAGCAGGGAGCGCGAGCTGCGACTGCTGGCGTAGCAGCAGGCAGGTGTCAGCGAGCCCAGCGTCGAGTAGCGCGTCCCAGCCGGTGTCCCCGAAGTGATCCTGGTAGGCGTCGATGATCACGTGCCGACCGTCAGCCGGGTGTGTCGAGACGAGCGCTTCGATTGAGTCCCGTGGGGTGGTGTAGGTCGGTTGTGCGATTCCCGGTGTTCAGGTTCGGGGTGCTGCGGGGAGCGACGTTAGCGGGT
>JAOUEE010000128.1 GCA_029858875.1 Acidimicrobiia bacterium | reverse complement strand
TGTCGGTGCTCATGGTGCTCCTTGCGCAATAGTAATTACAAGATTACATTACGCCAACAACCGTCAGACACCGCACTATTCCGGGAGCAGCCCATGACCAGAACGTGGACCCTCGACGAGGTCGCCCAGTGGTTCGCCGATCACCTCCCCGAGGACTGGTTCGTGCAGGCCCCGGAGCTGTCCGCTGATCGGGACGAGATCCTGCTGACCGGCGAGCTGGTCGGCCCGCAGGCCGAAGGTGACCGTGCCGCCGAGGCCCAGGCCATCGAGATCTTTCGGGAGGCCACCCGGGAGCAACGGGTTGCGGTCGCGCAGCAGGCCGAGGCCCTGTGGGGCCGGAAGGTGTCGTGGGCCGCCCGCTGCGGCGAGACGCGATCGGCCTTCACCACGGCCAGCGTGCCGGTGATGACCCGCCTGCGCCTGTCGGAACGGCAGGTGTTGGACACGCTCATCGACGCCGGCGTGGCCAAGAGCCGTAGCGATGCCCTTGGTTGGTGCGTGCGACTGGTGGCCACCAACGAAGGCGAGTGGATCGAACGCCTTCGCCAAGCCATGACCGAGGTCGAGAAGGTCCGCGCCGACGGCCCCAGCACCCCACCCTCCTCGAATTTGCCGTGACGGCGCGCGCCGGGCGCGCGTGATCACCGCATTCTCGGTGGGTTCAGCCGATGCGGCGGAGGTCGACCACGAAGATCAGGGTCTCGTCGGGTCCGATCACCCCACCGGCGCCGGCGGCGCCGTAGCCCAGGTGGGGAGGAATGGTCAGCCGGCGCCGTCCCCCGACCTTCATCCCCTGCACGCCCTGGTCCCAGCCACCGATCACCTGGCCGGCGCCCAGACCGAAAGCGAAGGTGTCGTTGCGGTTCCACGAGGCGTCGAACTCCTCGCCGGTGGACCAGGACACGCCGGCGTAGTCGACCGTCACCTGCATGCCGGCGCCGGCCTCGGATCCGTCGCCGACGACGAGGTCCTCGATCACGAGCTCGGTCGGGGGCGAGCCATCGGGCACGCTGATCTGGGGCTTGGAGTCGATGTCGGTCACGGACCAAACCTAGGCTGGCGAGCATGCCCGACTACGAACCGAGCCCCTGGGAACCCATCGCCGACCACGTGGCCCGCTACGAGGCCACCGACGGCGCCGACGGATTCGAGTGGGAGGGCGCCGAGTGCATCATCCTCACGACCACGGGCGCCAAGTCGGGCCAGCTGCGCAAGACCCCGCTCATCCGCGTGCGCGACGGTGACGACTATCTGGTGGTTGCATCCATGGGTGGCGCGCCGACGCACCCCAACTGGTACCGCAACCTCGTCGCCAACCCCGACATCGTCATCCAGGACCGAGCCGAGATCCATCAGCTCCGGGCCCGCACGGCCAGCGCCGACGAGAAGCTGGCCCGCTGGCCGGCTGCGGTCGCGGCGTGGCCCGACTACGCCAACTACCAGGCCTCCACCGACCGCGACATCCCCCTCGTGATCTGCGAACCCCGGTAGCCGCTCCGGCGGGCGAGGTCGGTCAGCGCGCGATCAGGGCGTTGGCCCGGTCGGTGAGAGTCTCCTCGCCGAGGGGCGAGACGATGGTCTCGGTGGCCCCGTCGTCGTTGATGAAGGCGAAGGCCGGCTGCGACGTCACGCCGAACGCCGACCAGATGGCGCCGGAGTCGTCGCGGATGTGGGGGAAGTGGCCCACATCGCGCTCCTCGATGAAGGCGGCCATGGCCTCGACCTCGTCGCGGCTGGAGACGCCGATGACGGCCACTTCACCTTCGAATGCTCGTTGCACCGCTGCGACCGCAGGGGCTTCTCGGATGCACGTCGGTCACCAGGGTGCCCAGAACCACAGGATGACGTCCTGTCCGGCGTAGTCGGCCGATACCAGTGCCTGGCCGTCGACCGTGGTGCCGTCGAAAGCCGGAGCACCGTCGTTGGTGGCTCCGCTGGCCTGGCCCGAGCTCGAGCCGCCGCATGCCACGGCCAGAAGGGCGACGACC
Organism: Acidimicrobiia bacterium; assembly: GCA_029858875.1. GTDB lineage: Bacteria > Actinomycetota > Acidimicrobiia > Acidimicrobiales > SHLQ01 > JAOUEE01. Next base: position 8,075 of record JAOUEE010000128.1, on the reverse strand, counting down.
AACAGGGCGATCAACGATCCACGCACCGCCGCGACTGTAGGGGCGGATCAGCCCCTACTCGCCGCGGAGTGCCAGGATGAACTCATGACGGTCGAGTTCCAGCTGTTCCTGCCCCAGATGCGCATGCCCCTGCCCACCATGGTCGAGCGGGTCCAGGCGGCCGAGGCGGCTGGGTTCGCCGGCGTGGCCCTCATGGACCATCTGGCCCCGCCCATGGCGCTCGACCAGCCGATGTACGAGGCCATGCTGACGGCGGGCTGGTTGGCTGCGCACAGCAGCCGGCTCACGATCGGCCACCTCGTCCTGTGTGATGCCTTCCGGCATCCGGCCGTCCTGGCCCGCCAGGCGGTCACCCTCGATCACGCCTCCGAGGGCCGGTTCGAGCTGGGCATCGGCTGGGGTTCGGTGCCGCACGAGTTCGAGGTGTTCGGGGTGGGCGACACCGCGGCCAAGGTGCGGGTGCAGCGTCTGGCCGAGACGCTCGAGGTGGTGCGGGCCCTCTGGGCCGGCGAGATCGTCGACTATGACGGCGAGCACCATCACCTGGCGGGGGGTCAACAGCTGCCCGTGCCGCTGGATCAGATCCCCATCGTGATCGGGGGCGCCGGCCCCAAGACCATGGCCTTGGTCGAGGCGCACGCCGACTGGTGGAACTGTCCCATCTACGCCCTCGACCGCTTCGACGAGCTCAAGGGCGAGGCCGGCCGAGCCCGCCCGTCCACCCAGGAGATGATCGGCCTGGTTCCCGACGAGGACCGGCGTGCGCAGGTCACCGAGCTCACCCAGCGGCGTTTCGGCCAGATGGGTCCGGGGGTCACGGTGGGGTCGTCGGCCGAGCTGATCGAGCACTTCGGCGCCCGGGCCGCCGCCGGTGTCGAGCGCTTCTATGTGTGGTTCACCGACTTCGCCGTGCCCGAGACCGTGGCCCAGTTCGGCGCCGAGGTGATCGAGGCCATGGACTGATGGCACCGGTGACCCGACCGTGAGCAGTGCCGGCGCAGGCGGTGTCCGCGTCGACAAGTGGCTGTGGGCCACCCGGCTGTTCAAGACCCGCACCGCGGCGTCGGGGGCCTGTGAAGCGGGCCGTGTGCGCATCGACGGATCGGTGGCCAAGGCGGCCAAACGGGTGAGGCCGGGCCAGATCATCGCCATCCGTCGGCGCCAGCACGACACGGTCGTGGTGGTCCGGGTGCTGCGGGACAAGCGGGGCTCGGCCACCGCAGTCGCCGAATCCTACGACGACATCAGCCCCCCTCGCCCCGCCGCGACCGACGACCGCGGTGCCGGCCCCGCCGAGGTCCGCGATGCCGGTGCCGGCCGACCCACCAAACGCGACCGGCGTCGCATCGACCGTCTCAAGGGTCGGCCCGGCTCCTAGCCGCAGGGTGACGATCTGGCGCCCGCGACCCATCCTGAGGGCGTCGCTAGGGTGCGGCCATGCGCTACGCCATCAAGACCTCACCCCAGCACACCACCTGGGCCGACCTGTTGGCCGTGTGGCAGGCGGCCGACGAGATCGACCTCTTCGAGTCGGCGTGGACGTTCGATCACTTCTATCCGATCTTCAGTGACGACAGCCGCGGGCCCTGTCTGGAGGGCTGGTCCACGCTCACCGCGTTGGCGCAGGCCACCCAGCGGATCCGAGTGGGGTGCCTGGTCACGGGAACCCCGTACCGCCAGCCGGCGGCCTTCGCCAATCTGGTCGCCACGGTCGATGTCATCAGCGACGGTCGCCTCGAGCTGGGGTTGGGCGCCGGTTGGAACGAGGAGGAGTCCGGTGCGATGGGCATCGACCTGGCCCCCACCTGGACCGAGCGCTTCGACCGCTTCGAGGAGGTGCTCGAAGTGCTGACCCGACTGTTCACCGGTCGACCGGTGAGCTTCGACGGCCGCCACCATCAGCTGCGCGATGCGGTGCTCAATCCCGTGTCGGTGCAGCAGCCGCATCCGCCGATCTGCATCGGGGGCACGGGCGAGCGCCGCACCCTGCCCCTGGCGGCGCGATTCGCGCAGCACTGGAACTACCCCGGCTTCGACACCGACGGCTTCGTCCAGAAGCGGGACGCGCTGGCTGCGGCATGTGCCGCGGTGCATCGTGACCCGGCCGAGATCATGACCTCGATGCACGTGCCGGTACCCGTCGCTGACCTGGCCGCGCTGATCCCGACCATGGAGGCTCACGCGGCGGCCGGACTCGACCTGGCCATCTTGTACCTTCCGGCGCCGCATCGTCCCGAGGTCGTCGCCGAGCTGGCCGACGTGTTGCGTCGTGCGCTCTAGAGGGATCCCGGTCGTGTGTCGATCGCGTGACAGCAGTCACAGGTTTGGGTAGAATGGCCCGACAATCTGACGACCGAAGGAGCACCGCATGCCGCACCGTGTCGAAGAGTCAATGAGCCCACAGGAGATCCGGGCCCATACCCACGGCGAGAAAGCACGAGTGCGAGCGAGTCTCCGAAGTTTGCGAGGGGAGGTGTCCGCCGATGAGGTGGACGACCTACCCGAACCGGGGCGGGCCTGGAAGACCCCCCAGCACGATTGGGACCCCGAGCACGGTTCCAAGAACGGCGACAAGCACTGGCGCCAGAGCTTCTGGAAGCGCCGCAGCGCAGTCCGGGCCGCCCGGGCCGCCAGCGTGCGCGCCCTCAGCTGACTCGGCGCCACCGGTTCAGCGCAACGCCTGGTAGACCGCGGCCTGGAGCTGGCGGCGGATCGGATACGTGTTCGAGGGCAACAGCTGGGTGAGGAAGATCACCGTCAGCTCCTCGACCGGATCCACCCAGAACGCGGTGGAGGCGGCGCCACCCCATCCGTACACACCCGGTGACGTCACCGCGCCCGACGCGGCCGGATCGACCACGACCGAGAAGCCCAGCCCGAAGCCGGTGCCTTCCATCACCGATTCGGTGAAGGTCGACTGGCCCAGGTCGTTCAGCAGGCTTCCCCCGGGCAGGTGGTTGCGGGTCATGTACTCGAGCGTCTTGCGCCCGATCACTCGGGTGCCGTCGAGGGTGCCGCCGGCCAGCAACATGTCACAGAAGCGTTGGTAGTCGGCCAGCGTCGATACCAGGCCGCCCCCGCCGCCGAGGAAGTCCGGGCGGTGGCGGTAGCTGGTGCCTTCGGCCTTGTCGAGCATCGTCATGCCGTCCGCGGTGGGCATGTAGTTGGCGGTCATGCGGGCGAGGTCGGTCGTGTCCACGGAGAAGGCGGTGTCGGCCATCCCGAGCGGCGCACAGACGTGCTCGTCGAGGTAGTGGTCGAGGGCCTGGCCACTGATCACCTCGATGAGGCGTCCGCACACGTCGGTGGACATGCCGTAGTTCCACGCCGATCCGGGCTCGAACAGCAGCGGCAGGCCGGCCAGCCGTTCGATCCCCGTGGCCAGGTCGTAGTCGGGTCGGCTGAAGTCGCCCAGCTTGTTCCGTCGGTAGATGGCATCGACGGGATGCTGGTGGTGGAAGCCGTAGGTGAGGCCCGATGTGTGGGTCAACACGTCGCGCACCGTGATGTCGCGTCCGGCCGGTCGGGTCTGCGGCTTCTGCGTGGAGCCTCCGGCCCACACGGACATGTCGGCGAACTCGGGGAGGAACTTGGCGATCGGGTGCTCGAGCAGGACTCGGCCCTGCTCGTAGAGCTGCATCAGGCCGACCGACGTGATCGGCTTGGTCATCGAGTAGATGCGAAAGATCGAGTCGTCGCTGATCGGCCGGCCGGCCTCGACGTCGGCCGAGCCGTACCGGTCGTGGTAGACCACCTGCCCCTTGCGGGCCACCTGCACCACGGCGCAGGGCAGCTTGCCCCGGTCGACGTAACTTCGGCCCAGCGCACCGATGCGGTCCAGCCGGTCCGAGTCGAATCCGAGATCCTCTGGTGTCATGTGCCTACCCCCGATTGCGTTGGCTGGGTTGGAGACTACGTTTCTGGGTCATGAGGATCACCATCAACGGTTCACCCAGCCTGCTGGCCGGCTCGCTCGATGATGTTCGGGCCCATGCCGCCGGCGCTCACGTCGACGGGTTCGGCGGGTACTGGTTGGCGCAGACCGGGCTGGTCGATGCGCTCACCGCGTTCTGCGCCATCGCGCCCGACACCGGCACGATGGAGCTGGGCACGGCGGTGATTCCCACCTTCCCCCGCCATCCCACGATGCTGGCCGGGCAGGCCCTCAGCACCCAGGCCGTGGTCGGTGGTCGGCTGGCGTTGGGCATCGGTCTGTCGCACAAGCCGGCCGTCGAGGACCGCCTGGGCATGGCCTTCGAGCGACCCGTCCGTCACCTGATGGACTACCTCGAGATCCTCCAGTCCCTGCTCGAGACCGGCGGCGCCGATCACACCGGCGAGGTGTTCTCGGCCCACATGGAGGCCGGGGGTCGGCCCACCGACACGCCGCCGGCCGTCCTCGTGGCGGCCCTGGGCGAACAGACCTTGCGGGTCACCGGCCGCCGGACCGATGGCACGGTGCTGTGGTTGGTGGGGCCCAAGACCATCGGCTCGCACGTGTCACCGCGCATCCGTGAGGCCGCGGCCGAGGTCGGCCGCCCCGATCCGCGGGTGGTGTGCAGCCTGCCCATCACCGTCGCCGACGACGAGGCCGAGGTGCGTGAGCTCCACAGCATGTTGCTGGCCGGCTACGACGAGCTCCCCAGCTATCGAGCCATGCTCGACCGCGAGGGGGCGGACAAGGTGGGAGACGTGTCCGTCGTCGGCAACGAGGACTCGGTGCGCGAGCAACTGGCGTCGATCGCCGCCGCCGGAGCCACCGAGTTCGCCGCCGCCGAGATCGGCCGCAACCCCGACGAGTCGGCCCGAACCCGCGAGCTGCTGAAGTCGCTCTGACGCCGTCGCCGCGACTCGCCGGGTCGTCGGGCGGCCGGTACCGTGCGTGGCATTCGGGGTCGGGAGGGACCATGCGTCGATTCGGGGTGCTGCTCGTGGTCATGGGCCTGGTCGTCACGGCGTGCCACCCCGGTTCGTGGCCGCACGAGGGCGGGGGCTCGGGGGCCGGCAGCGGGTACGTCGACGGGCGTCGGTGGAGCGACCGCCAGGACGACTACCTGCGCTTCGCCACCGAGGTGCTCACACCGAGCTCGCCGGTCAGCGTGCTCGCCCATCTCACGCGGGCTCGTCGCGACCGCCGCTTCACCTTCGACCCGTCCATCATCGGTCCCGAGGACTTCGCCGCCACCTTCGCCAAGATCGACGCCTTCCGGGACACGAGCGACTTCGACCTGTTGGCCCTGGTCGCCCTGTGGGAGAGCCACCGCCGTGACCTGCGCCCCGATCTGCGTGAGGCCATCGAGCAGCGCTTCCTCGGCTTCCGCTACTGGTACACCGACCCACTGCCAACGGGGATCGTCGACGACAAGTGGTTCTGGTCCGAGAACCACCGCATCATCTTCCACACCCTCGAGTACCTCACCGGTCGGGGCCTGCCCCGCGAGCGGTTCGCCATCACCGGTCTCACCGGTCGCCAGCACGCCGCCCGGGGGCGCCAACGCATCGAGGCCTGGCTCGACGAGAAGGCCGACTGGGGCTTCTCCGAATGGCACAGCGACGTGTACTACCAGGAGGACATCGAGGCGCTGACGCTGTTGGCCGAGCACGCCGAACCGCGCGTGGCCCGGCGGGCGACGGTCATGCTGGATCTGTTCCTCTATGACCTGGCGCTGCACCAGCTCAAAGGCAACAACGGCGTCACCCACGGTCGTTCGTACATGAAGGACAAGAGCCGGGCCGTCGACCAGGACGTGTTCGGTCTGACCAAGCTTCTCTTCGCCACGACGGATCAGCCCTACCGGTCGCGGACCGACAAGGGCGCCACCTACCTCGCCGCCGCCCGTCGGTACCGGCTGCCCGAGGTCATCCGGCGGGTGGCCACCACCACCCGGCCGTACACCGACCGCACCCACATGGGCGCCCCACTCGACCTCGACGAGCCCTTCACCTTCGATCCCGTCTCGGGAGTTCCCGAGGCGCCCTACGACGATCCCGAAGCGGTCAGCTTCTGGTGGGAGCGGGGGGCCCAGACCGCCTGGCAGACGGTGCCGCTCACCCTCGCCACCATCGACCAGTACGACCTGCTCGAGACCTCGTTGTTCATGCCGTACAAGCCGCTCATCGACCTCACGGGCGGCGATCCCATCGTGGCCCAGCAGCTGGCCTACGGGCTGCGCTGTGCCATCAACGTGGGCCTGCTGACGGAGGTCGACACGGTCACCTGGCGCTCGGCCGACGCCATGCTCTCGAGTGCCCAGGACTACCGGCCCGGCTGCTTCGGTGAGCAGTACCACGCCTGGCAGGCCACCCTCGACGAGGAGGCCATCGTCTTCACCACCCTGCCCGGCAACGAGCCCCGCGCCGGTGACCGCTGGGTGGATGCCGACAAGTACTGGACCGGCACGGGGGCGATGCCCCGCTCGGCACAACAGGGTGCCGCAGCCATCCACCTGTACGCCCCGAAGTACGCCCCGAACGGCCCCGGACCGCTCGCGAGCTTCACCTATCTGGACTTCACCCACGCCTACTTCCCGACCGAACGGTTCGACGAGATCGCTCAGGTCGACAACTGGACGCTCGGCCGGAGGGGCGACGGCTACGTGGCGCTGTGGTCCTGGCGCCCCACCACCTGGCGCAGCCACGACCCCGCCGTCACCTTCACCAACGGTCTCACCGAGCCCTTCGATCTGGTGGCGCCCGGTGGCGCGAACAACGCGTGGATCGTCGAGGTGGGCGATGCGTCCCGCTGGGGTTCGTTCGAAGCGTTCGTCGATGCCGTGACGGCCGCGCCGGTATCGGTGACCGACCTCGGCCCGGACGTCGACGGTCTGGCCCAGGGCTTCGACGTCTCCTATCGGTCACCGACCGAGGGCCAGCTCGACTTCTCGACCGAGGGACCGTTCTCCGTCGACGGCTCGTCGGTCGATCTGCACCCCACCGCACGGTTCGACAACCGGTTCGGCCACACCGCAGCCGACGACACCCGCATCACCATCAGCGAGGGCGGGGCCACGCTGCGCCTCGACACCGAGCGATGGACCCGCCGGGCGACGGTGCGCCGCCGCTGAACGATTGCTCCGATGGTCACGGTGCCTCTCCGTCGGGCCGGTACTTCCAGTCCTTCCAGGCCACACCGGTTTCGGCCACATAGGCGCTGACCGCTTCGCCCACGGTCGGGAAGAGTCGGGCTCGGCCGATCATCTCGAGGGTGCCCGCCGGGGTGATCTCGTCGCGCACCACCCCCTTCAGTGCGGCGAACGCGAGAGTGATGTCGCGCTCTTGCAGTTCGGTGTGGAGGCGTCGCAGCACCTCCTCGGCGGTGGCGTCGATGGTGGTGATGGGCTCGGCGGTCACCACCACCCAACGAACCGGTCCGCCCCGGGCGACGAGGTCGAGGAGCTCGGTGCGAAACCGGTCGGCGTTGGCGAAGAACAATGGTGCGTCGAACCGGAACAGCAGCAGTCCCTCGACCTCGCTGCCCTCGGGATGGCGGTCGATGTCGTGGTAACCGCTCACCCCTTCGATGCGAACCAACGAGGTGACATGGGGCCGCCAGACCTGGTTGATGAACGCCAACAGCGAGATCCCGACGGCCAGGCCGATGCCCCACACGACACCGGCCACCAGTACGCCGAAGAACGCGATCATCGACAGGACGAACTCCCGGCGCCGCCACCGGGCCAGATCCACCACGGCGTGTACATCGATCAGATCGACGACCGCCACCATCACGATGGCCGACAGGGTGGCCAGCGGCAGCGAAGCCAACATGGTGGGAGCGGCGACGAGCAGGACCACGATCAACAGTGCGGCAACGATCGCGGTGACCTGCGATTTGGCACCCGCCGACTCGGCGACCGGTGTGCGGGACGAGCTCGCGCTGATCGGGAAGCCCTGGAAGAAGCCGGCGGCGATGTTGGCCGCCCCCAGGCCGATGAACTCGTCGTTGGTGTCGACGCGCTGGCCCAGTCGTTCCGAGTACGCCTTTGACAGCACGCTCGTGTCCGCGAACGAGACCAGCGCGATGGTCAGCGAGCCGGCGGCGAGCGGGCCGAAGTCGCTCCACTCGACGCGAGGTA
>JAOUEE010000127.1 GCA_029858875.1 Acidimicrobiia bacterium | reverse complement strand
CGACGTGCTCAACGGTGGGCCTGGCGCCGACCGCCTGCACGGGCGCGGTGGCGACGACGTCCTGCGCGGCGGCATCGGCGAGGACCTGCTGTGGGGTGAGGCCGGCGCTGATGATCTGTTCGGTGGTGGCGAGGGCGATCACCTCCGTGGCGGCGACGGAGCCGATCGACTGGCCGGCGCCTACGGCAACGATCGGGCCGAAGGCGGGCCCGGCAACGACGAGATCAAGGGCTCGCCCGGAGCCGATGACCTGTACGGCGATGGTGGTGACGACCGACTGGCCGGCGAGGCCGGTGACGACGTCTTGCGCGGCGGCGCCGGATCGGACCGGTGTCTGGGCGGTGCGGGCCTGGATGCGACGTGGGCGTGTGAGCTGGTGTCGGGGGTGCCCTGACGAGAGCGGGCCGGACGTGGGTTCGGCCATCAGAGGGCACGAAAGCCCCCGTGGGTGGCCCGGGCATCCGCTGATTCCCGGCCATTTCGTGCTGTACTCTGATTTGTCGACGAGGTGGACCACATGCAGGAACGGGTTGCGCGGCGGAGGTCCCTCTACCTCGTCCTGATGGTGGCCACGACGATGCTGGTGGCGGGCTGGCTGTTCGCCGCACCGGGTGCCGGCGCGGTGGACCCCGACGACTTCGTCGACGAGTTGCGCGTGACGGGGATGACCCGGGTGGTGGCCGTCGAGTGGCTCCCCAGCGGCGAAGCCTTGATCCTGGCCCAGAGCGGTGTGCTGTGGAAGGCCGATCCGGCCACCGGCGCCAAGTCCCAGTACCTGAGCTTCCCCGACGTCGACAACAACGGCGAGCGGGGAACGCTCGACCTGGTGCTCGACGAGAGCTTCGCCACCAACGGCTACATCTACGTGTACTTCACGAGCCTCAGCGACCAGAAGCTCAACATCGGCCGCTTCACCTACACGGGCGCCGGCGCCGGCGACCTGGGTTCACTCACCGTGCTGTGGAGCAAGGCCAACAACTCGCCCAACACCAATCACGTGGGCGGGTCACTCGACATCGGACCCGACGGTCACCTGTACCTGTCCATGGGGGACTCGGTGCAGAGCCAGACCTCGCAGTCACTCGACACGGTGTTCGGCAAGATCCTCCGCATCGCCACCGATGGGTCGATCCCCACCGACAATCCCTTCCACGACGGGGCCGGGCCGCACGCCGACGAGATCTACGCGTACGGGGTGCGGAACCCGTGGCGGGGATCGTTCGACGATGTCACCGGCACCTACTTCTTCGGCGATGTGGGTGGCAACGACGCACCGACCGCCTACGAGGAGATCAACGTCCTGGTGGAAGGAGCCAACTACGGCTGGGCCGACTGCCAGGGTCCGCTGGGGCCGCCCAAGAACGGCCCCAACTGCCCCGGGGGCGTGACCGCTCCCATCTGGTACTACGACCACGACCCGGGTGGCGGCTGTTGCTCGAACGCGGCGGTGACCGGCGGGGAGGTCATGCGTGGGATCACCCTGCCCACCGACCTGGATGGGGCCTACATCTACGCCGACTACTCGATGGGCGAGATCCGTTACCTCGAGCTGGGGGCCAACAACGCGGTGACCGCCGACGGGCTCTTGCGCGACAACGTGGGGGCACCGGTCTGGATCGGGCAGGGGCCCGATGGCCACATCTACTACCTGCAGTACGGGTTCTCGAACGGCTTCGGCCAGCTGCGACGCCTGCGGTACGTCCCCACCCAGAACCTGCCGCCGGTGATCACCTCGGCCACGGCCACGCCCACGTCGGGCACGGCCCCCCTGAACGTGGCCTTCTCGGCCGCGGCCTATGACCCCAACGGCGACCCGATCACGTGGGAGTGGGACTTCGGCGACGGCACTTCGTCCAATCAGCAGAATCCCAGCCACACCTATGCCGGCGGGACCTACGAGGCACAGCTCAGGGTCACGGCGGGGGGCGACATCACGATCGGGTCCATCATCACCATCTCGGCGGGTTCGCCGCCGACGGCCTCCATCGTGACGCCGAGCGACGGGAGCTTCTTCTCGGCGGGTGACTCGATCCCACTGGAGGGATCGGCCACCGACGACGGCCCGATCACCGACGCCGACTACAGCTGGGACGTGTCACTGGTCCACGGCAATCACGAACATCCCATCCTCACCGACCTGATCGGCCGGAACCAGACGCTGAACGTGGCGACCACGGGCCATGGCTGGGAAGGCGACACCAGCATCCTGATCGAGCTGACGGTCACCGACGCGGAGGGGCTCAGTGACGACACCTCGGTGGAGATCGAGCCGCGAAAGGTCGCGGTCACGGTCGATTCCGAGGCCGGGTACCCCCTGACGGTGGATGGGGTCGTGGTGTTGGTTCCGTTCGTGATCGACACCATCGAGGGGTTCGAGCACTCGATCTCGACCATCGCCGATGTGTGCACCAACGGTGACCGCTGGATGTTCGACGACTGGTCCGATGGCGTCACCACTCCGACCCGCTCGTACGTCGTCCCGGCCGGCCCCGCCGCCGCGCTGACGGCTCGCTACACCAACACCGGCCCGTGCCTGGCCGACTGCATGGGGATACCGGCGACGGTCGTCATCGCCAACGGCGACACGCCGACCGGCGGCGACGATGTCATCGTGGGCACGACCGACCCCGACACGATCCTGGCCGGCGACGGTGACGACCTGGTGTGCGGCGGCGGCGGGGGCGACACGATCAACGGTGGGCTCGGCGCCGACACCGTGTACGCCGAAGACGGGGACGACATCGTGTACGGCCAGGACGGTGACGACCAGCTGCACGGCGGCACCGGCAACGACACGTTGCTGGGGTTCGGTGGGAACGACATCGCGTGGGGCGATGCCGGTGATGACGTGCTCAACGGTGGTGTGGGTGACGACGTGTTGTTCGGGCACGGTGGACAGGATCAGCTGTTCGGCCAGGCGGGCGTCGACGTGCTGCTCGGCGGCGCCGACGATGACCTGATCACCGGATCCGATGACCCCGACTGGATCCTGGGCGAGGACGGCGACGACGTGTTGAACGGCGGCGCCGGCAACGACGGCATCACCGGCGGTAGCGGAGATGACGTCATCTACGGTGGCGCCGGCGACGATCGGGCACCGTTCCTGAACACCTCCGGACTGGTTGGCGACGGGGGCGCCGATCTGATCTTCGGACAGCTGGGCGCCGACATCGTCCGGGGGGGACCGGGCAACGATCGCCTGTGGGGCAATGAGGAGCCCGACACGGTGTTCGGTGGTTCGGGTGACGACACCATCAACGGCGGGCCGGCCGACGACTCCATCGACGGCCAAGCGGGCAGCGACACCCTCTTCGGTGATGGCAACCTGGCCCAGGCCGGCGACGACACGTTGATCGGTGGCGTGGGACCCGACCTGCTGCTCGGTTTTGCCGGGGCCGACACGCTCGATGGGCAAGATGGTGAGATCGACACGGTCAACGGAGGACCCGACGCGGACACGTGCACCGTCGATGTCGGGGTCGACGTCGTCTACGGCTGTCCCTGACGCCGGCTGACCCGTCGGGTCCGCCCGTATTGCCCGTCGCGTCCACCCGCGGTCCACCGCGAGCGGCGCTGGTCGGGCGGACTGCGCGACGATTGGGCCATGGCCCCGATCGCGTCGAGACTGGCAGGCATGCGGCCTCGCTGGCGGTACGTGGTGCTGGCCTTGGTGGCCATGGCCGCCGTCTACATCCTGGCCACGTTCGTCATGGTGTGGCGGGCGTCGCGCGCCGACCATGCCGGTCCGGCGGACGCCATCGTGGTGCTGGGAGCGGCGCAGTACGACGGGGTGCCCTCGCCGGTGTTGCAGGGCCGGCTGGATCATGCGCTCGAGCTGTATCGGCAGGGGTTGGCCCCCATCATCGTGCCGACCGGCGCCAACCAGCCTGGCGACCGCTTCACCCAGGGCTTCGCCGGCTACGACTACCTCCGGGCCCAGGGGGTACCCGAGGATGCGCTGCTGGTGATCGTCGATGGGTCCAACACCTACGAGGAGCTGTTGGCCACCGCCAACCAGCTGCTGCCCCGTGAGCTCGACCAGGTCGTGTTGGTGAGCGATCCGTACCATGCGCTGCGGGTGGACCACATCGCCGGTGAGGTGGGGCTGGACGCGGTGGTGTCGCCCACCGACACCGGGGCGACGCTGCGTTCGCTGCTGCGGGAGACGGCGGCGGTGTCGGTGGGGCGGATCGTGAGCTATCGCCGGTTGAGCAGCTGGCTGTGACCGCCTTGGGGCGGGCGGGAGAGGGGAGTGGCGATGCCAGAGGTGGCCGCTACGATCAGGACTCGCCCTTCGGGGATGGTGTAATAGGTAACACAGCTGGTTCTGGTCCAGTCGTTGGGGGTTCGAGTCCTCCTCCCCGAGCAAAATTCAGGTCCCGCCCCGTTCGTCTAGTGGCCTAGGACGCCACCCTCTCAAGGTGGTAGCACGGGTTCGAATCCCGTACGGGGTACCAACCGTTGTGGATGACACAACGTTTCGTTCACCGCCGCGATCCGGCGCTGCCTTCGGTCGGGCGGCACCTGTTGATCACCGCTCCCGTCAGCGACGGCATGTCGCTCACGTCGCAGAACCGGTATTGGCGGCTGCGAGCAGCGGGCGACAACCGCGTGCCTGGCATCGCCGGCTTCTACGACACGAACTCCCTCTCTCGTCGAGCCACAAGGCCTGACCGTCGTCAAGTGCACCGGTGAGCCCGGTCGCTCGAGCGTGTTGGCACGCGCGCAACGTCGCTCGCCCTGGACACCTTCAACCTGCCGACTTGGCGGTCTGCGAGGGGTCGCAATCGCCGGTCGGATGTCAGGGAATGTGCGGCGGCACAGCCTCATCATGTGTCGGTGGTTCGAACAGTGCTGCCCATTCGTCGAGTTCTTCGACTGAGATGCTGAACGCTCCTGGTGGAAGATCGAGATTGCGTTGAGCGACGCGCTCATGGAGCGTCTCGATGGGTGCGTCGACGAAGACCGTCTGCACACTGGCTCCGAGGCCACGAGCGCGGTTGCGGTAGTGATCTCGTTCAGCCCGCATCCAGACACCCCAGTCCAAGATGACGCTGATCCCGCTGGTCAGAAGGCGTTCGACAAGTTCCCACTGCACCTGTTCGACGAGGCCTTTCCGGTCGTCCCTGGCGGCGGCCTCCGCATCATCGGGGTAGAGCCGCCAGACCCATTCGTCGGCGTTCAGCCGGACCCCCTGTCCAGCGGCTTCGAGTTCCTTGGCTCGTGTCGTCTTGCCTGATCCAGGCAACCCGCACAGCAGGTGGAGAGTCGGCGCCATGGGCTGGAGTTTGCCCGATCGGTGCTCAGAACACGGCCTGGCGATCGATAGACGGCTGCCCCACCTCCGGCGAATTCGGTCCTCGACGGCCGGAACCCTGTGGCACCGCCGTTGGGCCGGAGTGTGGCGGCGCACGGCCGCTCTTGCGGCCCTGACCTGTCGACAGTCCCTGCATGGAGAGTGGATCGTTGTGACCTGGCGTTCGTAGCCAGATCGACGTGGCGTCTGCCGAGGTCCGGTTTCTCCATGACGCTCAGGGCTGACGCCAGGAAGCCGACCGACCCGCTCCATATCGGCACTTCCCGCTCCAGATCGCGCGTTGTCGACACCGGTGGGTCGTACGTTGCTTTCACGATCTGACTCGTCGGCGTAGGGTCGAGGGCATGGCGTTCGTGCACGAGGCCGACATGTTGAAGGGCTCGCCCCTCGCTGGGTGGTCAGGTCGTTTCTTTCATTCTGACAACATGACTTTCGCTCGCTGGACGATCGACGCCGACGCTCAGGATCTGCACGAGCATCAACATCCGTATGAGGAAGTCTGGAACATCGTCGGTGGAAAGGTCATGCTCATCGTCGATGGCGCCGAGGAGAAGCTCGGGACAGGGGCGGCAGCTGTCGTTCCGCCGAATACGCCACACTCCGTTCGAGTGATCGGGGTCGCCGAAGTCGTCGTGACCGACTTCCCGGTACGTCACGATCTGCCCGGCGTTTCGCGTTAGAGCACATCGCCGAGGATCGCCGACACTGCTCCAGGACCTCACCCTCGCTCCGCGACAACGACCCACGCCTGAACGGCACAACAGCGCTAGCGGAGGCGCTCTGGCGCGTCGCGAGGCGCCTGTGGTCAGGTCGACACGAGTTCGTCCATCATGGCCAGAGAGGTGCTGAGGCCGGCGGCGGACTGCTCCATGAACGTCTCAGGATCCTCGGGTTCAGGCATGTTGACCTGCATTGTCATGAGCGTGAACCCGTCGCCAGTCGGCTCGAAGGTCAGGGTCTGGGCGGTCGGAGAGCCGGTCGGATCGGCATCGCCCATCACGAACCACTCGTCGGCATCGAGACGATCCGGTCGGTCGATGTTGGTGTATGTGCCGTGCCAGGCGATCGGACCGTGCTCGGGCAGCAACATGACATAGTGATAGCGGCCGCCATCAACGGGGTTGGACTCACACACGGTCATCTCGGAGCCTTCCGGTGCGCCGGACGGGAACCAGATGCGAAGGTCGGCCGGGTCCGTGAAGGCTCGGAAGACGCGATCGGGCGGAGCACCGAAGACCCGTATGCACTGGTACGACAAGCCATCGTTGCTCAGTTCGATGCGGGTCGATCCTCGCCGAGCGTCGAGAGTTGACAGGTCGGATGGGGTGGCGGGGTCGGTCATCGGAGGTGCTCCTCAGCTTGGTCGGGGTTGGGGTCGGTCGAGACAAGCTCGTCCAGGGTGTCGAAGCGGGCGTGCCAGACGTCATCGAACGACGAGAACCAATCGTGTGCCACCTGTAGACCCCGGCCGTCGAGGCGATAGTGGCGGAATCGGCCATCGGTGCGCACCGAGACCAGTTCTGCGTTGGCCAAGACCTTGAGGTGTTTGGACACCTGCGGTTGTCTCATGCCTGAGGCGTCGACGAGGTGGGACACCGTCGACTCACGCTGGTCGTGGAGCAGTTCGAGCAAGTGGCGGCGGTTCGGCTCGCCCACGGCGTCGAGGACGAGATCGGTGTCGGTCACATCCACAACGTATATATTCCTCTAGAGGAATGCAATCGTGGAAGGGCCGGGCCCCGATGGTGCTCCAGACTGCTCATCCACCGCACGCGCCAAGACCAATTCGAGAACGGCACTTCCGCAGCGTTCTTGGCGCTCGTCATCCGCTGGCCTCGATGAAGGCGCCGTAGCGCTGCTGGGCAGCCTGGGCCGAGGTGCCGAGGAGTTCGCCGATGCGCTGCCAGGAGATGCCCTTGGTTCGGGCGCTGGTGACGGCTTCGACGATCTGGCGGTCGGGGTTCGTAGTCGTCGAACCGCTTGGCGAGTTCGTCGGCGTGGTCGAGGACCTCTTGGATGGACCTGGGTATCAGGCCTCCAGGAACTCGGGTCGGGCCGCCATGGCGTGGACGATGAACGCAATCCCTTCCGCCTCGACGACGCCGATCCCGAGCATGCGAGCGGAGGGATCGGGGCCGATGAGCATGGTGAGGTCGTCGAGGTCGAACACTCGGCTCGGATGTCGGTAGGCGTGGAGCATGGCTCGTCGTCGATCCCGTGCTTGTGGCCGCTGACCAGAATCACCGGATCCACGAGCATCGACTTCCCTTCATAGGACGGGCGGACGTCTCTGACGTTCGCTCCTTCAGGTCCCGGCGAAGGCGGCACCCGACCCGATGAGCTCGTCGATGTCGGCTCGGTCGAGCCCGATTTCGAGCAGGACGTCGACGGTGTGGGCACCCAGGCCGGGGGGCGCGAGCTCGGAGGGGACCGACTCGTCACCGAGGTACCAGGGTGCCCCGGGTTGCTCGAAGTGGCCCCAGTCGTCGTGGGGGTAGGCGGCTACCATCCCGGCGGCGATGTTGGCCGGGTCGTCGAAGAACGGCTCGCGCTGATCCGTCCGCACGACCGTGGACGGGACTCCGGCGGCGGCGAGCTCCTCGGCGAGTGAGTCCACGCGCTGGCTCCGGGCGGCGGCGGGCAGCTCGTCGGGTGACGACACGCCGACCGTTGACAGCAAGGAATCGAGCTCCTCCGGAGTCCGAGCTGCAACGGCAACCCAACCCCCGTCGGCCTCCAGGATCCTGACCCCCGGCAAGAGCGTCGTCTGATCTCCGTCGAGCGTGGGTACGGGCACGGGCGTCCCGTCGGCGCGGAGGTACGTCTCTGCGTTGGTGAGCACTCCGGCTCCGAGCAGGGAGGCCGCCACGTCGGTGGCCCGTCCCTCGCGGTCACGGGCGTAGAGGGCGATGAGTACCGCGGCCGCCGAGGACATGCCGCACAGGTGGTCCATGAAGCCGAATCGGTGCCACATCGGCGGGTTGCCCTCACCGGCCCCGAGCACCTCCCATCCGCACGAGGCCTGGAAGAGCTGGTCGTACCCGCGCCAGTCGGCTCGGGGGCCGGCGGGTCCGTACGAGCTGACATGACAGAACACCACGTCGGGGTTGAGCCGGCGGACCGAGGCGGCGTCGAGCCCGAGCCGGGTGGCCGCCGGCCGGCGCAGGTTGTGGTGCACGACGTCGGCCCACCGCAGGAGCGCCTCGAGGGCCGGACGGGTGGCCGGGTTCTTGAGATCGAGGGCCACGCTTCGCTTTCCCCGCTGGCACCCGGCGAACGGCCAGTCGAGATAGCGCATCGGATCTCCCGTGGCCGGCTCCACCTTGACGACGGTGGCCCCGAGGTCGGCGAGCAGCATCGGGCCGAGCGGGCCGGCGAGGAAGTTGCCGAAGTCGAGCACCCTGATCCCGGCGAGCAACCCACACGCGGGCGGGCGCCCGTCCTCGGTCACGTGCGGTGGCGGCCGAGATGTCGACCACTCCGACGTCGCGTCGTTCCCGCCCTGCCCGGGTGCGGGTGCCGCTCGCCGCACCTGCATCGGTGGATCGAGGGTGAGCGGGTGACCCGGGACCGCGGTGCGGCCCTCGTCGGGGTCGTCGATCTCGATCACGTAGTCGTTGGCCTTCGCCTGCTCGTCGGCGAGGATCGCCCCGAAAGGTGCGGCCTCCTGGGCCGGGATGTCGTGGGCCCAATGGTTCCGGAGCCATTCGTCCGCACTCCGTCGGAGGTACGCCTCCTGATTCGCCCCCCAGTTCGGGAGGCCCGGCGCCTCGCCGAAGGCCTGGTTGGCCGCATCGACCGCCTCTGCCCCCAGCTCGTCCATCGCCTCCTTCATGAGCGGGGTCTGGTCGGGCGGAGGCGGCATCACGTGGAGCCATCGGCCGTCCGCACACTCGAACAGCATCGCTCGCATGTTGTCCTTGGGCATCCCGATGCGGAGTGCGTCCGACGGCGTCTCGGCTCGCGACCAGTGCATCATCATCGGGATCAGCGCGCCCTGGGCCAGGCTCGTATGGGCCGGGCCGGCCGTGCCTGTCCGCTGCCGTGCGACGAGGCGGGCGACGACGCCGCACACCGCGAGCCACGTGGCGGTGAGGGTCCCGAGCGGAGCCCGTACGAAGATCGGGCCGGGCCGGCGGCCCTGCTGCTCGTCGCAGACGCCGAGCCGGGCGAGCAAGAGATGATCGTCGAGCGGGTCGTCGGCCCGCTCGTGGTTGGCGGGCCAGGCGAGCACGGACGAGACGATGAGCTGTCGGTGCCGCGACGCGAGGGAGTCGTCATCGAGACCGCGCTCGGCGGCCTGCGAGGGCCCGAACGAGTGCAGGAACACGTCGGCGTCGCCGAGCAGTGCGTGGAGGCGCTCGAGATCCCCGGGGTCGTCGAGGTCGAGCTCGAGGCTCCGCTTGCTGCGGTTCCACGTGCGGAATCCCGGCTCGGCGCGGCACCCGAGCCCTCCGGGCGGCTCGATCAGAACTACATCGGCGCCGGCCTCGGCCAGAACGCTCGCGGCGGTCATGCCCGCCACGGACCCACCGGCGTCGACCAGCCGCACACCTTCGAGCATCATCTCCGACATCCGAGCTCCATGGATCGCTGCGGCTCGCCATCATGACATGGCGACACCCGTGCGAAGTCCGGCGGGCGTGCCGAGGGCAGGCGACCGAGCGAGATGAGGGCGGTCACCGCCCTCGTGGCGTCCGGCCGCTACACCTACATGACCGGAGCGAACATCAAGGTCGACGGGGCCTCCGATT
>JAOUEE010000477.1 GCA_029858875.1 Acidimicrobiia bacterium | reverse complement strand
CTGAAGCCGTCGTTTCGGTTGAGCTCGGTGGGATCGACCACATCGCCGGCGGCATTGGTGGGCAGCGCGTCCTCGGCGAAGTCGACCCGCCGGCCGGTGTCCGACGACCGATCGCGCACCGTGAAGTGATCGTTGGGGAACGGCAACACGCAGTGTCGCGGGTCCAGCGCGTCGCACCCGTCGACGTCGACGACATCGGGTTCCCAGGACCAGGTCGTCGACGCGGCCCGGGGCGGCCGCCAGCGGCCGGTTGCCGGTCGGGCCAGCACCACCAGCTTGGCCACACCGGGCTCGGGCGTGACCAGCGTGGCCTGGGCCCGATGGCCCGACAGGGCGAACGAGCCGGTCACGTCCCGCCAGTTGCCTGCCGGCGTGCTCCCGCTGCGCAGGAAGGCTGTGAAGGACATCGGATCCATCGAGCTTTTCAGTCGAACATCGACGGCCACCGAACCATCACCGTGGACCTGGGTGGCCGGTCGGGGCGTCACGATGCGCACCGCATCGGCGGGACGCCCCGGTCGGGCGTGCAGCACGGTGATCCAGTTGCACCCCGATGCCAGCAACGCCAGCACGGCCACGACCACCACGAGCCTCGTCCATCGCATCGGCCTTGCCCCCGGATTCCCCGTCGCCTGTCCCGTCGACTGTACGAACTGCACCCCACCCCGGCAAGACGCGACGCACCCGTGACGGGTCACAGCCCTCCACCGATCAGGTGAGGGCGGAGCGGAGGAAGGCGAGGAGGGCGCGGCGGCGCAGGGCCATGGTGCGGAGGGTGGGCTCGATTCCGACGGCTCGTAGCACCTCGACCTCGGTGGCCGTTCCCACCACCGTCGAATAGGCACTCAACAACAGCAGACGGGCTTCGGCCGGCCGAAGCCGGCCTCGCTCCATCTCGGCCTCCAGGAACACGACGGACCGTTCGACCAGGGGTTCGAGCTGGGCCGCCAGCCGCACCGCCGTCGGCGAGCCCGGTCGGGACACCTCCCGCAGCAGACCCAACAGCTCCGGACGCCGTAGGGCCAGCCGGAACACCGAGCGCACCACCGCCTCGATGCGACCCCACCCGGTGCCGCCCACCAGAACGGCGGATTCGAGGGTGCCGATCAGCTCGGCCGCCGACCGGTCCACCACGGCCTCGAGCAATCCCTGCTTGGAATGGAAGTGGTACAGGATGGTCTGCTTGCGCAGACCGAGATCGCCGGCCAGGTCATCGAGCGAGGTGCCGTCGTAGCCGGTGGTGCCGAACGACTCGAGCGCCGCGTCGAGCACCCTCGTCTTCGTGTCGGGGACATCCACCACGGCGGCCACTCACCACATGGTAGACGGTCTCTACCATGTGGTAGAGAGAGCAGGTGATCGTCGAGCAGCTGGCCGGCAAGAAGGTGGCGTTGACCGGCACCACCGGTTTCCTCGGCACCGCCCTGGTCGAGCGGCTGCTGCGCGCGGTCCCCGACATCGAGCTCGTGCTCATCGTCCGACCCGGTCGTCGGGGGGCGAAGCGGCGCGTCGAACGGGACATCCTGCGCAACGACGCCTTCGACGGTCTGCGCCGCGTCCACGGCGATGCCTTCGACGCCGTCGTCGCCGACCGGGTCACCGCGGTGGCCGGTGATGTCAGCGTCGATGGTCTGGGCCTCGACGAGGACGGTCGGGCCCTGCTGGCCGCGTGCGACACCGTCATACACTCGGCCGCCGCGGTGTCGTTCGACTCGCCCCTCGATCAGGCGGTGGAGATCAACCTGCTGGGCCCGGTGCGCATCGCCGAGATGCTGACCGAACTGTCCGTCGCCCCCCATCTGGTGGCCGTGTCCACCTGCTACGTCGCCGGCAGCCGCCGGGGAAACGCCCCCGAGATCGCGGTCGATGCCAGCCCCTTCTTCGTCGATGTCTCCTGGCGGGCCGAGGTGGAGGCGGCCCGCCGCACCCGCACCGACGTCGAGACCCAGAGCCGCGAACCCGGCCGCCTGACCGAGTTCCGCAACCGTGCCCGGGCCGAGCTGGGCGCGGCCGGTACGCCCGCGCTGGCGGCCAAGACCGAGCAGCTCCGAACCCGCTGGGTCACCGATCAGATGGCCGAGGCCGGACGGGCCCGGGCCGGCTCGTTGGGCTTCCCCGATGCCTACGCCTACACCAAGGCGCTGGGCGAGAAGGCGCTGCTCGAGACCACCGCCACGTCGGGTCTCGGCGTCTCCATCGTGCGGCCCTCCATCATCGAATCGGCCATGGCCGAGCCCTTCCCCGGCTGGATCCGCGGCTTTCGGATGGCCGAGCCGGTGATCATCTCCTACGCCCGTGGCCTGCTCAAGGAGTTCCCCGGCGTGCCCGAAGGCACGGTCGATGTGATCCCGGTGGACATGGTGGTGGCCGCCATCTGCGCGGTGGCGGCCCGTGGTCACCGGCCCGGGCACGACGGCACCGACATCGTCCAGGTGGCCTCTGGATCGGTGAAT
>JAOUEE010000005.1 GCA_029858875.1 Acidimicrobiia bacterium | reverse complement strand
GGCTCGCACATCCTCGGCGGCGAGCTGCTCGGCCACGACCACCGACAGGGCCACCTCGGAGCCCGTGGCGGCCAGGATCAGATCGGGCGATCCGCCCGGGTCCACCACCGTGTAGGCCCCGAGCGTCACCGGCGCCCCGGCGGTGCCGTCGAGCACCGGGACGTCCTGGCGGGTGAGCACCAACGCGGCGGGTCCGGTGCCGTCGACGATGGCGGCCCAACAGGCCGCTGTCTCGTTGGCGTCGGCGGGGCGATACACGGGCAGTCCGGGTATGGCCCGCAGGGCACTCACCTGCTCGACGGGTTGATGGGTGGGGCCGTCTTCGCCCACCCCGACCGAGTCGTGGCTCCAGACGAACACCGACTTGGCCGACGACAGTGCAGCCAGCCGCACGGCAGGGCGCATATAGTCGCTGAACACCAGGAACGTCCCGCCGACGGGCAGGGCGCCACCGTGCAGTGCCATACCGTTGAGTACTGCTCCCATGGCGTGCTCTCGGATGCCGAAGGCGATCTGGCGGCCCCCGCGTTCGGTGGCCGACAACTGACCGACCCCGGGCAGCGTGGTGCCGGTGTTCCCCGTGAGATCGGCCCCGCCGCCCATCAGGCCGGGGACCACGTCGATCATGGCCTCGAGGCACGCGGCGCTGGCCTTGCGGGTGGCCACGCTGGCGCCGGGCTCCCAGCTGGGCAGCTTCTGTGTCCATCCGTCGAGCCCCGAACCGCGAAGGGCGGCCTCGAACCCCGATCGGTCACCGGTGTAGGCCGCCAGCCGATCCTGCCAGGCGACTCGAGCGTCGGCGCCTCGGCGCCCGGCGGCGCGGTACGAGGCCAGGACGTCGTCAGGAACCCAGAAGGGCTCGTCGGGTAGGCCCATCACCGCCTTGGTCTCGGCGATCGCCTCGGCGTCGAACGCCAGACCGTGGGCCTCGGGGTCATCGGTGAGGGTGGGGGAGGGCGTGGCGATGTGGGTGCGCAGCACGACCAGGCTGGGGCGGTCCTCGACCGCCTTGGCCGAGAGCAACGCCCCCTCGATGGCGTCGAGATCCTCGCCCGCCTCGCCCAGGTCGATCACGTGCCACCCATATGCCGCGAAGCGCGCCGGCGCGTCATCGGACAGCGCCAGTTCGGTGGGCCCGTCGATGGACACGTGGTTGTCGTCGTACACGTAGATGAGCCGTCCCAGCCCCAGGTGCCCGGCCAGTGACGCCGCCTCGTGGCTGATGCCCTCGCTGAGGTCGCCGTCGGAGACGGCGGCATAGACGTGGTGGTCGCACACCTCGGCACCGAATCGCTCTCGCAGTGACTGCTCGGCGATGGCCATGCCCACGCCGTTGGCGAAGCCCTGGCCGAGCGGGCCGGTGGTGACCTCGACACCGGCCGTGTGCCCCACCTCGGGGTGGCCGGGTGTGGCCGACCCCCATTGGCGGAAGGCCCGCAGGTCGTCGAGCTCGAGGCCGTGCCCGGTGAGGTGGAGCATGGAGTAGAGCAGAATCGACGCGTGTCCGGGCGAGAGGATGAACCGATCACGGTCGACCCACGTCGGGTCGGAGGCGTCGTAGGTCATCACCCGGGTCCACAGCACGTGTGCCAACGGGGCCAGAGCCATGGCCGTGCCCTGATGGCCGGAGCGGGCGGCGTGGGGTGCATCCATCGACAGCCCGCGAATGACGTCGATGGCGCGGCGTTCCAGATCGGGTTCCACGATTGGCTGACAGGCTCCTGGTCGGCGGTGAGCAGACCCTACCGACCACCACCAGGCTGCGTGGCACTTTGCCCGGTCGGGTCCCGGCGGTGCCCGAGCCCACCGGGGGTTCGCCGTGGCGCCACTCGGCCTGGATGTGCCGACGGTCCGGCTCCGGAGCGGCCCGGCCGGCCGAGGTCTGCGCACCGCTGTGGGTGATCGGGACGCTCGGCATCGCCGACCCCGTGGGCGCGCCGCACCCGTTCGGCAAACGAACCCTTCACCGGCGGCCCCGGTCGAGGCTCAGTCGTCGGCGGGATCGAAGAGCAGTACCGACGCGGTGAAGCCGTGCATGGCGTTGCGGGTGCCGATGGGGCCGATCTCCCCGGCACAGAACATGCCTGCGGTGGCGTCACCGGCCGAGCGATGCACGATCTCCGCGTCGTGATGCGGCTCGCCGAAGAGGTGCTGACCCCGTCCGTTGCAGGTGAACACCAACGCTCCGCCGGCCGCGCGGCCGCCCAGGAGCACCCGGAGATCCTCGTCGGCCGTGTCGGCGTCCCGCACCTGGAACTGGACGACGGAGCCGACCGGCGGCTGGTCGCCCACGGCCACGGCCCCCACCGATCGATCTGCGCCCAGAACGGCTCGGATGAGGAAGTCCCCTCGGTCGAACGACTCCTGCTGCTCGTCGACCACCAAACCGATGTGGAGGCCGCGCGCCATGAGGTTCCGCTGCCCTTCGGTCGCATGGTCGATGAGGTGTTGCAGCCGATCGAGCGCCGGCTGCCCGCCGAGCTCGTAGATCACGTTGCGCTCGGCCCGGGTGACCACCAGCGGCTCGCCTATGGGTCGACAGCCCTGTGACACCACCACGTCGACGGACGTGGACGCCCCGAAGAGCACCCCGACGGCGCCCCGATCGTGGACCTCGCCGTCGATGATCAGCCGATTCCCGCCGGGGCCGCGCGCGGCCGAGGCCAACCCTCCGATGGCGGCCAGCCCGGGGTACTGCGTCTGGAGGGCATCGAGGAACTGGTCGGTGGGAAAGCTGAAGGGATCGGCCAGCAACAGCATGGTCGTGGCGTCGGTCGCCTCTTCGGGCATGCCGACCACCGCCGTGCCGTCCGGGCTGTCCACCGACTCGAGCCGGACCGGCTCGACCGGCCCGACCCGGCCCGCCCAGAGGGACACGGCGGCGACCTCCTCGTGTTCCTGTGGTCCGGCCAGCACCGACACCGCGGAGGCTCCCACCAGGTGGGTCGGTACCAGGAGCTCGTTGACCGCCAGGACGAGCTCGTCGATCACCCCGGTGTGCGGGGCGGTCACGAAGAGGACGGCCAGGTCGGGCCCGGGCCCGACCTCGTCGATGACCTGCCCGATCACCTCGCCGATGGCATGGGACGGCAACGGATGCTCGGATGACGCCGCCGCGAAGCGGGCCGACCCGGGGGTCATGGCCGAGCTCGATCGCGCACGATCAGTCGGCCGGCTCGAGCATGGTGAAGGGCACGACCGTCACCGGGCCCATGTCGATGCGGCAGTGGGCCTCGACGGTGTCGTAGCCCGCGAACTCCAGCTCGGCCTGCACCAGGCGATAGGCGAACTTGCCGGGCTCGACCTGCAGCGGTTGGGCGTTCCGGGCGACCTCGTCGCCGTCCATGCGGAACACCACCTCGAGGGCACCGGTTCCGGACTCGTCCGGGGGGCACCGGACCAGCACGACCATGTGCGGCGTCCACGTGAACGGCACCGGCTCGGGCGCGGCACCCGAGAACTTGATCCCCGTGATGTCGATGTGGGTGGCCCCGCCGTCGACGGGTCGAAGCTCGAGGTTGTCGATGTAGAGGGCAGCGAGGATGTCCATGGGCTCGAACCGTACCGGCTCGACCGTGCTTCAGCCGTGGTCGGAATGCCGGCGATCGGCCGGGTGCCGGGAGGAGACGAAGTGCGGCTGCCGGTGACGCACACCGGCCAGTCCCAGCGCCTCGAGGAACCGGATCGGATACCATCCGAGGTCGATCTCCCCCGGAGCCAACGCGAAGCGGGCCGACGTGGGCGCTGCGTGATGATTGTTGTGCAGTCCTTCGCCGGCGGTCATCCAGGCCAGCCAGCGCACATTGGTTGCCGAGTTGTCGTAGGGGCGGGGACCGAAGGTGTGGGCCACGGCGTTCACCGACCCGGACAACCCGAGGTACAGCACGACATGGAAGAGTCCGGCAGACACCCCGATGGGCCACCCGCACAGCAGGATCAACACCGCCCAGCCGAGGCCGAGGCCGAGGAGCGCATGGTCGAACAACAGTCGGTCCAGACGGTCGGGGGGAAGGTCGCGACCGGCGTAGCGAACGACCTGCTCGCGATCGCGGGCGACCCTGCGGTAGAGCATCACGTTGGTCAGCTGCACCCGCACCCACCCGAGTCGGGCCGGGGAGTGCGGATCCTCGGGTCGGTCGGTGAAGGCGTGGTGCTTGCGGTGCACCGCGGCCCACTGGCGGGGCCGGATCCCGGTGGTCACCCAGATGAGCACCCGGAATCCCACGGCCATGGAGGGATGCAGGGTGAGGGCGCGATGGGCGAGCGTCCGGTGGAGGTAGATCGTGGTGGCGAAGTTGGCGACCTGGGTGACGGCGAACCCGACCGTCACGGCCACCAGCACGGTTCGGGTCACGGCGCCACTCCCGGTGCGACGATGGCTCGATGTCGGTCGGCGTCGGACCTGCGATTCGGCTGGTTCGGGATCATGGCCTCCACCTCCTCGCCGGTCAGACCCCGATCGCCGCCCGACGGTTACCCGGCGCCGCCTCCGTCCCCGGACCGCATAGCCTGAGCCCGACATGCGACGCGTGCTGCTTCCCGCCGTGCTGGTCGTGATCATCCTCGGCGCAGTCGTCGGTGCGGTGGTCGCCGACCAGCGATCCGATCACCGATCGAGTGCTTCGGACCAGCCCACGCGAGCTGCCGCCACGCCGGTGCTGTCGCCACGCCGACTGCCCGCGCTACTGGTGGAACCCCAGGCCGACGCCGCCCTCGCCGGGCTGCTCGACGACATCGTGGCCCGCAGTCCCGACGGGAGCTGTCTCGTGGTGAGGCGGGGCGGCACCGAGGTGTACGCCCACAACGGCGACCGATGGGTCGTGCCTGCGTCCACCCAGAAGCTCCTCACCTCGGCCGCCGCCCTCGAGACTCTCGGCGAGGACCACCACTTCACCACCGAGGTACGGGTCACGACCCCGATCGGGGCCGACGGCATCCTGGTCGGAGACCTCTGGTTGATCGGCGGCGGCGACCCCGCCCTCGATACCCCCACATACCTGGCCCGATTCCCCAACGCTCGGCCGGCCACCGACCTGGAGCAGTTGGCCGACGACGTGGTCGCGGCCGGCCTCACCGAGATCCAGGGCGGGGTCGTCGGTGACGAATCCCGCTACGACACGGCCCGATCGGTGGGGTCGTGGACGGAGGGGATCGCGGCCGCCAATCGAGCGGGACCATTGTCGGCCCTGATGGTCAACGACGGCTTCGAGTCGTTCCCCCTCGACACCCCGGACAATCTCTCGGCCAGGCCGGCCGAGGACCCGGCCGTTCACGGCGCCGCCGTCTTCGACGACCTGCTCGAGGCCAGAGGTGTTCGCATCACCGAAGGGTCGGGCTCGGGACCGGTGCCCGCAACCGCCACCACGGTGGCGACCGTCGATTCGCCCGCGCTGGCCGAGGTGCTCCTCCAGATGAACACCGACAGCGACAACACGACGGCCGAGCTCCTGTTGAAGGAGTTGGCGGTGGCCGACGACGTTCTCGGCTCGACGACCGGCGGCGCCGCCGTCGTCGTCGACGCCCTGACCGACATCGGCCTGCCCACGGTGGTCGTGGCCGACGGGTCCGGCCTGTCGCGCAACAACATCACCACCTGTGCCACGCTCACCGGCGTGCTCGACCACTACGGCCCGGAGTCCCCGTTGGCCACCAGCCTGGCCGTCGGCGGGGAGACCGGGACCCTGGCCGGACGCTTCCTCGACGACGCGATACGCGGCCGCATCTCGGCCAAGTCGGGCAGCCTCGACGACGTGTCCGCCCTGGCCGGCCTGGCCCGGTCCCACAGCGACGAAACCCTCACCTTCGCCTTCGTCGTCAACGGCCCTCTGCTGGACGCAGCCGCCATCGAGCTTCTCCAGGAGGAGCTGGCCGGCGCCCTCGTGAGCTGGCCCGACGGCCCCGACTACGCCCAGGCGGGCCCACAATCGCCCAGCGGGTGACCGAGCCGCGACGCACCCCGATGTTCCCGCTGGGCACGGTGCTGTTGCCCTTCGGGGCGCTGCCCCTACACGTGTTCGAACCCCGCTACCGGGCCCTGGTCGAACGGGTCGTGCAAGGCGACGACCGGTTCGGCGTCGTCCTCATCGAGCGGGGCAGCGAGGTCGGGGGAGACGATGTGCGAAGCGACGTCGGCTGCCTGGCCGAGATCCGCGAGGTGCAGGCCTTCGACGATGGCCGGTATGCGCTGATCGCGGTCGGAACCGAGCGCATCCGGGTCACCGAGTGGCTGCCGGACGACCCCCATCCCTGGGCGCTGACCGTCGAATGGCCCCACGAACCTCCCGAGGCGACGCACGAGGAGGCCGACCGGTGCCAGGCGTTGCTGCGGTCGACGCTGGCTCGCAAAGCCGAGCTCGGGGAGGCGGCCGCCCCGGCCACGCTCGAGCTGGATGCCCCGCCGGATGTGGTGGTCGACCTGGCCGCGTCCCTGGCGCCGATCGGGCCACTCGACAAGCAGGTGCTGCTGCGCTGCCCGGACCGGTCATCGCGGGCCAGTCGGCTCGCCGCCATGCTCAGCGAAGAGGTTGAGGTCCTCGACGCGCGCATCCGGTTCCGCTGATCACCGGCGCGGTGCGCCCTTCGACGTCGTCGGCGGCCGCCGCGGTATGGTGTCGGCTCGTTCGGAGGAGAGGCTGCACCATTGGCGAAGGACGCAAACCCGATCAACGAAGCGGTCGATCTCGTCAAGGCCTACGCCAAGCAGGAGACGATCGAGCCGCTCAAGGCACTGGGGCCGTACCTGAAGTTCGGCGTTCCCGGGGGTATCGCCGCGGCCCTGGGGGCCTTCTTCCTCGTGCTCGGTGTCCTCAGGATGGGCCAGGACGGCGGATCCTGGGTCACCGGCAACCTCTCGTGGATCCCCTACCTGATCGCCGTCACCTTCTCACTGGTGCTGTGCGCCGTGTTCGCCATGCTGATCAAGAGGAGTGGTAGATGAGCAACACCCCCATCACCCGTGATGACCTCGAGGTGAAGCTGCGTGAGGTGCAGTCCAACGTGGAGCAGCGCACGCAGAGCGCCAAGAGCACCCTGATCCCCGCCGGCATCGTCGGCGGCATCCTCGTGTTGTTGCTGGTGTACTTCGTCGGCAAGCGGGTGGGCACCAAGCGGTCCACCATCGTCGAGATCCGCCGCATCTGAGCCGATGCTGCCCGTCACGCCCAAGGGGTTCCGCCGCTACGTCCGGTACAACGCGACCCGCAAGGGCCTCCTCGGAGGATCGAAGCTGTGGCTCGGCGTGTACGCCGCCGGCCGACTCCGCCGCTTCGGCGGGCGTATCACCAAGACGGGACCCGCACCGGTGGTGTACAGCGAGCGCGTCTCCAGCGGCCACTGGACCGAGATCGTCAACGAGCGACCACGGCCCCGCGCCTCGGCGGTGCGAGCCGGCGCCAAGGCATCGGCCAAGGCCGACCGGGCCGCCCGTCGGGCCCATGCCGATCCCAGCCGCGCCAATGTGGCCAAGGCCGTCCGGACCCGAACGCGGGCCGCCGCGGCCAACGCGGACCTCGGGTCCCGACGCACCCCGCTCGAACCGCTGGATCTCGATCGGTCGCAGTTGAGCCGACGCCAACGACGGCGGGTGGCCAAGTCCGAGGTCGAGGCCCTCAGCATCCTCGACAAGCTCGACCGCAAGGCCATTCGCGACTTCCCATGATCGTCGTCCTTCGCAACCCCACGCGGGAGGTCGAGGTCGAGGGTCCACGTTCGGTGATCGACCTGCTGGCCCATTTCGACCTCAACCGCGAGGCCGTCCTCGTCATCAGGGACGGAACGTTGGTGCCGGGCGACGTGGTCCTCCCCGACGACAGCCGGGTCGAGCTGCGTAGCGTCATCAGCGGGGGAGCGGCGTCATGAAGTGCCGGGTGTGCAAGGCGCCGGCCATCATCGACATCCGGCGCCACAACGCCAACTTCTGCACCGACCACTTCCTGCGACTGTGCCGCGATCAGACGGCCAAGGCCATCAAGGACTTCTCGATGCTCGAGCCCGGGGCCCACGTCCTGGTGGCCGTGTCGGGCGGCAAGGACTCCCTGGCCGTGTGGGACATCCTCATCGAGCTCGGATACCGGGCCGAGGGGTTCTATGTCGGACTCGGAATCGGCGCCTACTCCGACTCCTCCGGTGACCACGCCCGCCGTTTCGCCCACGACCGCGGGCTGACGCTGCACGAGGTCGACATCCGGCGCGAGTACGGGTTCGACGTACCCCACGGGAGTCGCGCCGCCCGCCGCACGCCGTGCTCGGCGTGTGGCCTGTCCAAACGGCACCTCTTCGATCAGGCCGCCCTCGACGGCGGCTTCGACGCCGTGGTCACCGGGCACAACCTCGACGACGAAGCGGCGGTTCTGATGGGCAACGTCTTGCACTGGCACACCGACTTCCTGGCCCGGCAGCACCCCGTGTTGGAGGCCCGTGACGGCTTCCCCCGCAAGGTCAAACCGCTGATCCGGCTGACCGAGCGGGAGACGGCGGCGTACTGCGTGCTCCGTGGCATCGACTACCTCATCGACGAGTGCCCCATGGCCGGCGGCAACAAGCACCTCCGCTACAAGGACGCGCTCAATGCCATCGAACGGGACTCTGCCGGGGCGAAGTTCGATTTCTACTTCGGCTATCTGGCCCGCGCCGCCGACCGGTTCGCACCGGGCGACGACGATCGCCCCGGTCTCACCCGGTGCGGCAGCTGCGGCGCGCCGACCAGCGCAGAGGTGTGCGCCTTCTGCCGCCTGGTGGGGGCGGCGACCGAGCCCCAGCCCATCCACTTCGACCGCAAGAGACGGGTACCCAAGTGATCCCCCACCTCCCATCGTGAGCACCTTCGGCGCCGGCGACGAGGTCATGCTCGTCGACCGCAAGAACCGTCGGTACCTGTTCACGCTCGTGCCGGGCGAGGAGTTCCACAGCCATGCCGGCATCGTGGGCCACGACCTCATCATCGGGCGGCCCGAAGGCAGTCCGGTGGCCTCCAGCCGAGGCGCGCGCTACACCGCCATCAAACCGACCCTGTCCGAGTTCGTGCTGAAGATGCCTCGGGGCGCCCAGGTGATCTACCCCAAGGACCTGGGGCCCATTCTCCTGTTGGCCGACATCGCGCCCGGTGTTCGGGTGTTCGAGTCGGGGATCGGCTCGGGCGCCACCTCCACGACGCTGCTCCGGGTCGGCGCCGACATCGTCGGCTACGAACTGCGTGAGGACTTCGCCGCCAGAGCCGAGGCCAACGTGCGACGCTTCCTCGGCGATGCCTTCGATGAGGACCGCTACCAGCTCCACATACGCGACGCCTACGAAGGCATCGACCACGGTCCCTTCGACCGGGCCATCCTCGACCTCCCCGAGCCGTGGCGCATGACCCCACACCTCGCGACTGCGTTACGCCCGGGGGGCATCGTGGTGGCGTACACGCCGTCGATGGTGCAGGTCCAGCAGTTCCGCGCCGCTCTGGCCGAGGGCCCCTACGCGTTGGCCGAGACCCTGGAAGTGCTCCACCGCGGCTGGCACGTGGAGGGAGCGGCGGTGCGCCCCGACCACCGCATGGTGGCCCACACGGGATTTCTCACCCACGCCCGCCGGATAGGCGCCTGAGGACCGCGCCCAGATCGGCGCGATGCGGCCGGCGCCCCTGCTCGACGCCGCGTCAGAGCTCGATGTAGATGCACTCGCCGGGGCACTCCTCGGCGGATTCGATGACGGCTTCCTCCTGGCCCTCGGGAACGTTGGCCAGGCCCTCCGGACCGCCAGGGTCGGAGAACACCTTGTCGCCTTCGGCCACATAGGCCAGGCCGTCGTCGAGCAACTTGAAGACGTCGGGGGCGATCTCTTCGCAGAGTCCATCGCCCGTGCACAGATCCTGATCGATCCAGACCTTCATCGCGTTTTGCTCACTCTTTCCGTGGGATGTCGATTGCCGCCGTGACTCCATCGGCCAGGCGCCACCGGAACTGTATGAAACCGGCGACGACCGATCGCGGACCGCACGCGGCCGTCTCGCTGCACTCTAGCGGTGAGCCCGGCTCGGGCTGCATCGGAGTGGGGCCGACATGGGGGCTGGAGGCCCGGGGATCACCAGTCGTTTCCTCATCGGGGGCGTCACCGATGCCGACAATGGGACGTGTAGGGTCATCGAATCGCCCGATCGGGCCAGACGCCAGGAGGTGGTTGCCGTCAACGAGCAGCAGCGACTCGAAGCCGAGCTACGCGCTCTCCAGCTCCAGGCCCGAGACCTCGAAGAAGAGATCGCCACCCTCCGCCAGCGTCTCCAGGACGCGCCCAAGCGGGTACGCACGCTCGAGGAACGGCTCCTCGAGACGAAGGGACAGCTGTCCCAGGCCGTGTCCCAGAACGAGAAGCTCACCTACACCCTGCGGGAGGCCCGAGAACAGATCACGGCGTTGCGCGAAGAGGTGGAGAAGCTCACCCTGCCTCCTTCGGCCTACGGCACCGTGCTCGGGTGCAACGACGACGACACCGTCGACGTGTACTCCGCGGGCCGCAAGCTCCGCGTGGCGGTGCACCCCGACCTGGACGGCACCCTCGAACCGGGACAGGAGGTGGCCCTCAACGAGTCCCTCAACATCGTGTTGTCCCGCAGCGCCGACACCACCGGCGACATCGCCACCCTCAAGGAAGTGCTCAGCGATGGCCGTGCGATCATCGTGGGGCGGGCCGACGAGGAGCGGGTGGTCGACGTGGCTGCGCAGGTGCCGCCGAAGACCCTGCGATCAGGCGATCATGTGCTCATCGACGGCCGAGCCTCGGTCCTGCTCGAGCGGTTGCCCCGCCCCGAGGTCGAGGAACTGGTACTCGAGGAGGTTCCCGATGTCACCTACGACGATGTCGGCGGCCTCGACGACCAGATCGAGCAGATAACCGACGCCGTCGAGCTGCCCTTCCTCCATCAGGATCTCTTCGGCGAGTTCCATCTGCCCGCTCCGAAGGGCATCCTGCTCTACGGCCCACCCGGCTGCGGCAAGACGTTGATCGCCAAGGCGGTGGCCAACAGCCTGGCCAAGAAGGTGGCCGAGTCCACCGGCAACGCCGATGCCCGCAGTTTCTTCTTCAACATCAAGGGCCCCGAGCTGCTGAACAAGTACGTCGGCGAGACCGAGCGCCAGATCCGCCTGGTCTTCCAGAGAGCCCGCGAGAAGGCCGACGAGGGTTGGCCCATCATCGTGTTCTTCGACGAGATGGAGTCGTTGTTCCGCACCCGTGGATCAGGCATCAGCTCCGACATCGAATCAACCATCGTCCCCCAGCTGCTGGCCGAGATCGACGGCGTCGAGACGCTCAAGAACGTCATCGTCATCGGCGCGTCCAACCGCGAAGACCTCATCGATCCGGCCATCCTGCGCCCCGGCCGCCTCGACGTGAAGATCAAGATCGAGCGACCCGACGAAACCGCGGCCACGGCCATCTTCGGCCGCTACCTCACCGACGCCGTGCCCATCGACGACAACGTGGTGTCCACACTCGGCGGGGGCGATCCCAACAAGGCCATCCAGGCCATGATCGAAGAGACCGTCGTCGACATGTATCGCGAAGACGACAAGAACCGCTTCCTCGAGGTCACGTACCAGAACGGCGACAAGGAGGTCATGTTCTTCAAGGACTTCTCCTCGGGGGCCATGATCGAGAACGTGGTCCGCCGGGCCAAGAAGCTGGCCATCAAACGCATCCTCGGCGGCGGTACCCGTGGCATCCGAACCGACGACCTGCTCGACGCGGTGGCGCAGGAGTTCCGCGAGCACGAAGACCTGCCCAACACCACCAATCCCGACGACTGGGCCAAGATCTCGGGCAAGAAGGGCGAGCGGATCGTCTACGTGCGCACCCTGGTGTCGCACGGCGAGGACTCCGCACCGGGCGGCGGGCGCAGCATCGAACGGGTCGGCACCGGCCAATACCTCTGACCGGCCCACTCTCCGCGCGGCGCTTGCCGGCGGCCAGGCGCCGACCAGCGCCCGGCCGGGTTCGGCGCTCACGGGAACACGGGAATGTCACCCGGGGAAGCTAGGTTGGCGCGCGCATGGCGATCAAGAAGACGTTCGGTCTCGAGACGGAGTACGGGATCGTGCTGCGCGGGGCCGACGACGGCAACCCCATCGCCGCCTCCTCGCTGCTGATCAACGCGTATCTCAGCACCAGTGAGGGCAACGGGCCGCCCCGCCGGGTGGGCTGGGACTTCGAGGACGAGATGCCGGGCAACGATGCTCGCGGCCCCACGCCGCTCGGCGCCATGCCCCCCGAGGTGGAGACTCACCTGGTGAACGCGGTACTCACCAACGGGGCCCGCTACTACGTGGACCACGCCCATCCCGAGATGTCCTCTCCCGAGGTGGCCGACGCCCTGAGCGCCGTGCTCTATGACCGCGCCGGTGATCTCATCGCCATCGAATCGATGACCGCGGCCCGATCGTTGCTTCCCCCCGATCAGCAGCTGGTGGTCTACAAGAACAACTCCGACGGCAAGGGCAACTCCTACGGGTGCCACGAGAACTACCTGATGGACCGCACCTGTCCCTTCGGCCGCATCGTCGTCCATGCCACCGCCCACTTCATCACCCGCCAGATCTTCACCGGAGCGGGCAAGGTCGGGGTCGAGGCCATGGGCCGCGCCAACGACGAGGTCGCCTTCCAGCTCACCCAGCGGGCCGACTTCTTCGAGGAGGAGGTCGGCCTCGAGACCACACTCAAACGACCGATCATCAACACCCGCGACGAGCCCCACGCCGACCCGCAGAAGTACCGGCGGCTGCACGTGATCGTGGGCGATGCCAACCTCTGCCAGGTCGCCACCTTCCTCAAGGTGGGCACCACCGGCTTCGTCCTCACCCTCATCGAGGACGACCTGCTGCCCACCGAGATCCGCTTCGCCAACCCCGTCGAGGCGCTGCGTGAGGTGTCGCACGACCTGAGTCTGTCGGTGCCGTTGCGACTCGATGACGGTTCCAGCGTCACCGCCCTGGAGGTGCAGTGGGAACTGTACGAGCGGTCGCGCAAGTACGCCGAGGAACGGGGCACCGAAGCGCTGGGCGGTGACCCCGCACTGCTGGTCCTCGACCGCTGGGAGCAGGTCCTCACCGATCTCGAGCGTGATCCCATGAGCCTGGCCGGACAGGTCGACTGGGTCACCAAGTACCAGTTGCTGGCCGGCTACCGGGAACGCCACCAGCTGGCGTGGGACGACGCCCGGTTGGCGGCCATGGGCATCCAGTACCACGACCTGCGACCCGAGAAGTCGCTGTTCGAGCGTCTGCCCCACGAGCGCTTGGTCGACGATGCCGCCGCCCGCCCGGCCATGGTCGACCCGCCACTCGATACGCGCGCCTACTTCCGAGGCGAGTGCCTCAAGCGATGGTCGGGCTCGATCGTCGCCGCCAACTGGGATTCGATGGTGTTCGACGTGGGCGAGGATCCCTTGCGCCGGGTACCGATGATGGAACCGACGCGCGGGACCGAGGCGCACGTCGGTACCTTGTTGGATGAATGTCAGACCCCGGCCGAGCTCATCGATCGACTGCAGCATTGACCCGCAGGTCGCGGGTGACCGAAGGAGAACGCCATGGCTGAACGCGAACAGATCAAACGAAGTGCTCCCACCGAGAGCGACGAGGTCGTCGAAGACGAGGCACCCGCCTCGTCCGACACCGGCGAGAAGCTCAAGAGCGAGCTCGACGACCTCCTCGACGAGATCGACGAGGTCCTCGAGACCAATGCGGAGGACTTCGTGAAGAGCTACATCCAGAAGGGCGGCGAGTGACCGACGCCGGTCGGACGAGCGCGCCGTCGTTCGCGCTCATCGGCGGTCCGGGCGACGCCCGATAGCCTGCCAGCGTGACCGTTCCCCTCTTTTCGCCGGATCGCGATCCCGGCCCCAGCTTCACCGGCCTGCTGCGAGCCAGCGATCTCGAGCCACCGTTGCCCGACACCCCGGTCGGTGACGTGTTCCCCCTGGCCCACGGAACCACCGTGGTGGCCATCCGTTACGACGCCGGCACGCTGATCGCCGGCGATCGCCGAGCGACGTCGGGCCACCTCATCAGCCACCGATCGATCGAGAAGGTGTTCGAGGCCGACCGCCACTCGGGCGTGGCCATCGCCGGCGCCGCCGGCCCGGCGGTGGAGATGGTGCGCCTGTTCCAGCTCCAACTGGAGCACTACGAGAAGGTCGAGGGCAACGCCCTCAGCCTCGAGGGCAAGGCGAACCAGCTCAGCCAGATGGTCCGCAACAACCTGCCGGCGGCCATGCAGGGCCTGGCCGTGGTGCCCATCTTCGCCGGCTACGACAAGGGCCGGGGCGAAGGGCGCCTGTTCCAGTACGACGTCACCGGTGGCCGCTACGAGGAGCGGGACTACGCCGCATCGGGGTCGGGCAGCCTGCACGCGGGCACGGTGATCAAGATCCAGTTCCGGGACGACCTCGACCGCGAGACGGTCATCGACCTGGCCATCGAGGCCCTCTTCCAGGCTGCCGACGAGGACTCGGCCAGCGGCTTGCCGGACCTCATCCGGGGCATCTATCCGGTGGTCGCCACCATCGACGCCGACGGCTTCAGCCGCGTGAGCGACGATGACCTGGCCGTGCGCACCCGGGCGCTCATCGACCGCTACTCGGCGGCGGCCGGCAGCGACGGCGGAAATGCCCTCTCGCAGAAGGCTCCGTCGTGAGCACGCCGTTCTACGTCTCTCCCGAACAGCGCATGAACGACATGGCCGACTATGCCCGCAAGGGCATCGCGCGGGGTCGCAGCCTGATCGGCATGGTGTACGCCGGCGGCATCTTGTTGTGCGCCGAGAACCCGTCGCGCACGCTCCACAAGGTGAGCGAGATCTACGACCGCATCGGATTCGCCGGGGTGGGGAAGTACAACGAGTTCGACCAGCTGCGCATCGCCGGGGTGCGCCACGCAGACCTGAAGGGCTACAGCTTCAGCCGCCAGGATGTGGACGCCCGCAGTCTGGCCAATCAGTACGCCCAGATCCTCGGCCAGGTGTTCACCCACGAGATGAAGCCGCTCGAGGTGGAGATCCTGGTGGCCGAGCTGGCCGAGAGCGACGGTGAGGATCAGCTGTTCCACATCCTCTACGACGGCTCGGTCAGCGATCACCCCGACTACGTGGTGCTCGGCGGCGACGCCAAGGCCATCCAGGAGCGGTTCGAGGAGCGATACCAGCCCGGTTTGTCCCTCCCCGACGCGCTGTCGGCCGCAGTGGCCGGCCTCACCGAACCCGACCGCGAGCTCCACGCCGAGGACCTCGAAGTGGCCGTGCTCGATCGCGGCAACGGTAGGCGGGCGTTCCGACGGATCGAGGGCGACGAGCTGGCGGCGCTGATCGGCTGAGCGCGCTCCGCCCGTCGGCCTGTCACGTTGGCCGACCGCCGACGAGTACCCTCATCGGGATGGAGCGACGGATCTTCGGCATCGAGAACGAGTACGGGGTGACCTGTACCTTCCGCGGCCAGCGTCGACTCAGCCCCGACGAGGTGGCCCGCTACCTGTTTCGCCGGGTGGTCTCGTGGGGTCGCAGCTCCAACGTCTTCCTGGCCAATGGTGCTCGGCTGTATCTCGATGTCGGCTCCCATCCGGAGTACGCCACCCCCGAGTGCGACTCCATCTACGACCTGGTGGTGCACGACAAGGCCGGCGAGCGCATCCTCGAGCAGCTGCTCGAGTCGGCCGAGCAGCGGCTGCAGGAGGAGGGCATCCGCGGCGACATCTTCCTCTTCAAGAACAACACCGATTCGGCCGGCAACTCCTACGGGTGTCACGAGAACTACCTCACCAGTCGCCGCGACGACTTCGGTTCCTACGCCGAGGTCCTGATCCCGTTCCTCGTCAGTCGCCAGATCTACGCCGGCGCCGGCAAGGTCCTCCAGACCGCCCGGGGCGCCATGTACTGCGTCAGCCAGCGGGCCGAACACATCTGGGAGGGCGTGTCGTCGGCCACCACCCGCAGCCGACCGATCATCAACACCCGCGACGAGCCCCACGCCGACGCCGAGCGGTTCCGGCGGCTGCACGTCATCGTGGGCGATTCCAACATGAGCGAGTACGCCACCTTCTTGAAGGTGGGCGCAGCCAGCATCATGTTGCGGATGCTCGAAGAGCCGCGCGTCGTGCTGCGGGACATGACCCTCGAGAACCCCATTCGGGCCATCCGCGAGATCAGCCACGACATGACCTGTCGTCGCCGGGTCCGATTGGCCAACGGTCGTGAGGCCAGCGCGCTCGAGATCCAGAGCGAGTACCTCAACCGGGCCCTGCGCTACGCCGAGCACCACACCTTGAGCCCGCTGGAGATCCAGGCACTGTCGATGTGGGAGCACTGCCTCACCCAGATCGAGAAGGATCCGCTGAACCTCGACCGCGAATGCGACTGGGTCATCAAGTACAAGTTGGTGGAGCGGTACCGCGAACGACACGGCCTGTCACTGTCCGATGCCCGGGTCAGTCTGTTGGACCTCCAATACCACGACGTCAACCGCAACCGGGGCCTGTACTACCTGATGCAGAGGAAGGCCATGGTCGAGCGGATCTGTGTCGACTCCGACATCGCCGATGCCGTGGAGAACCCACCCGAGACCACTCGGGCCCGCCTACGGGGCGAGTTCATCCGTCGGGCCAAGGAACGCAAGCGCGACTACACGGTCGACTGGGTGCACCTCAAGCTCAACGATCAGGCCCAGCGCACCGTGCTCTGCAAGGACCCGTTCAAGGCGTACGACGAGCGGGTCGAGAAGCTGATCGCCTCCCTGTGAGCGGCCGGCCGTGTCGAAGCTCGAACGCCTCCTCAACCTGACCGCGGCCCTCCTCGACACGCCGCGGCCGCTGCTGATCGAGGAGATCCGCGAGCGCGTCGAGGGCTATCCCGACGGCGACGACGCGTTCAAACGCTCGTTCGAGCGCGACAAGGACGAGCTGCGGACCATGGGCATCCCGGTCACCCTGGCACCGGTTCCCGGGACCGATCCGCCGCGCGAGGGCTACCGGGTCGACCGCCGAGAGTACGCCGGCGCCGACCCGCAGCTGGCGGCCGATGAGCTGGCCGCGTTGCACCTGGCGGCCACCTTCGTCCGGCTCGATGGAGTGGACGGTGAGGATGCGCTGCGCCGGCTGGGCGGTCTGGTCGACACCGGGGTGGGCGCACAAGGACCGGTGGCCGATCTCCCCACACCCCCCGGGCTGGGCCCGCTGTTCGCGGCGGCACGGGACGCTCGAGCCGTCACCTTCGGCTACGGCGACGACACCCGCCGGCTCGAGCCGTGGACGGTCACGTTCGCCAAGGGTCGGTGGTACGTGGCCGGATTCGACCAGGTTCGAGGGGCCGAACGGCGGTTCCGGGTGGATCGCATCCTCGGCGACGTCACCGACACGGGATCCGCCGCCGAGCCAAGACCGAGCACCCGGCGAGACGCATCCCGCCTGGCCGCCTGGCAGATGGGTGATGACGAGCCGGTGCGGGCGTTGGTGGCGATCGATGCCGACCAGGCGCCGTGGGCCACCCACCATCTGGGGGCCGACGCGGTGGTGGACACCCACGATGACGGATCGGTGGTGGTCGCTCTCGACGTCACCAACAGGGAGGCTCTGCGGTCGTTCGTCCTCACCTTTCTCGAACACGCCGAGATCCTCGAGCCGGCTGAGTTGCGCGACGACATGACCCGCTGGCTGGAGGCACGAATCCGATGAGTCGATTCACCTCCCGCGAGCGGCTCAACCGGCTGCTGGCCGTCATCCCCTGGGTCGTGGCCCAGGACGGCGTGGCCCTCGATGACGTGGCCCACCGGTTCGGCTACCCCCGTGACCGCCTCGAGGCCGATCTCCTCGAAGTGGTCCAGTACGTCGGGGTGTACCCATTCACCCCCGACACGCTCATCGAGGTGGAGATCGTCGACGACATGGTGTGGATCCGCTACGCCGACTGGTTCACCCGCCCGCTACGGGTGGACCCGGCCCAGGCGGTGGCGCTGCTGGCCGCCGGTCAGTCGATGTTGTCCATCACCGGGGACGACGACGGACCGTTGCTGCGGGGACTCACCAAACTCGGCGCCGCGATGGGCGCCGGCGATGGCACCGTGCCGCTCCAGGTGCGGCTGGGGGAGGGGGCCGAGGAGGTCATGGCTGTGCTCCGTCAGGCCGTCGACGAGCACCGGATGGTCGACATCGATCACTACGTCTACAGCCGCGACGAGTGGGTGCAACGTCGGATCGAGCCGTCCCGGTTCTTCGCCGACGAGGGCCAATGGTACGTGGCCGCGTTCTGCCGGCGGGCTGAGGATCAACGGGTGTTCCGGGTGGATCGGATCGGTTCGGCTACGCTCACCGACATCAGCTTCACGCCGCCCGACACGCCCGATGCCACGCCGGTGTTCTCGGCCGACGACACCACCGAGGTGCGGCTTCTGTTGCGCCCGGAGGCGGCCTGGGTGGCCGATCAGTACCCCAACAACGGCGTCACCACCCGACCCGATGGGTCCATCGAGGTTGCCATGCCGGTCACCGGACGATCGTGGCTGGAGCGACTGCTGCTGCGCCTGGGTCCCAGCGTGGAGGTGCTCGACTCGGGGTGGTTCGACGATCGATTGACCGCCGACGCGGCCCGTCGCATCCTGGCCCGCTACCGCTGAAATTCCGGGTCCTGTACCCGGTAGCGCCCATCGCCACGAGTAGGGTCGCCCGAAGTGACCTCAGACGATCAGCGTCCCAGTCTGGACGACCCCGACTTCGCCGCCAAGCTTGCGGCACGAGCCCGGGCACGTGCTCGTGGCCAGGACCCGTCACCGGATCCCTCGATGACGACCGCACCGCCTGCCCCCGCACCAGCCGCGGCGCCCGACACCCCGGTTCCGGTCGTGCCCCCGGCAGACGAAACCAGGGGTTCGGTGCCGCAGGTCGTGTCCGCAGGTGGCGAAGCGGTGGCCGTCGGAACACCCCCCGATGTCCGGTCGATCTACGACGATCCGGGCTTCCGGCCCGCCGCCGATCTCCCGGACGACGACGAAGCCATCGACGAGTTCTTCTCCGACGACGACGACGATTCTCCCGGTCTCGACCCTCGCGTCCGGTCCGCCATCGAGTGGGCGGCTGTCATCATCGGTGCGCTGGTCGTGGCGCTGGTCATCAAGACGTTCCTCTTCCAGGCCTTCTACATCCCCTCGGAGTCGATGACCCCGACGCTGAACGAGAACGACCGGATTCTGGTGTACAAGCTGGACACGAGCCCGCAGAGGGGCGACCTCATGGTGTTCGAGCGGCCGCCGAATGCTCCCACCAACGACGTGAACGAGCTCATCAAGCGCACCATCGCATTGGAGGGTGAGACGATCGCCATCCGCGACAACACCCTGTTCATCGACGACCAGCGGCTGATCGAGCCCTACATCGGCACCGAGGTGGTTTCGGCCGGTCGAGTGTGGTCATCGGGTTGCGCCAACCCGCAGGGCGATGGCTCCGCCTGCGAGGTCCCACCGGACCATGTGTTCATGATGGGCGACAACCGCAGCAACTCGGTCGACAGCCGCTCGTTCGGGCCGGTCAGCACCGACCTCATGGTCGGTCGTGCCGTGCTCCGGGTCTGGCCCCTCGGCGCCTTCGGCCGCCTGTAGCGGTACGCACACCCTGACCCGGGCGGGGTGATCCCGCCGGCGCGGTCGGGTCAGTAGTGGGCGCTGACGCGGTCGACCATGCGGTCGACGTGGTCGGAGTACACGGCGTCGATGCCCATGTCGAGCAGGTCGTCGAGGTGCCGTTCGAACTGGGCATCCCAGCCGAAGGCCAGCACCTCGAAGCGGTGGAACAGGGCCACCAGGCCGCCTTTCCAGTCGTCCTGTCGCATGTTGATGGCGTCGATACCGGCGGCGGCCAGGTCGGCGGCCCGGCGTTCGGCGCCCTCTTCGATGCGCTGGTAGCGAGTGGAGTCGACGAGGCGCACCTCGTCGAATCGATCACGCCATTCGATGAGGACGCTCGTTCGGTGGTGGCACAGCCAGAGGTTCTCCGACGCGCCGACCCGCCGGGCCTCGGTCACGGTGGCATCGGCCGCCGCGGCATCCTTGACGTCGAGCGACAAGGGCAGCCCACCACCGACCTCGGCGTAGAACTCGGCCAGGGTGGGGATGTGATCGGGCAGCTCGGCTCGATCGACCTCGCTGATGGGCCGGCGCCGGAATCGGCCGCCGACGACACCGTCGTGATCCAGCACGGCAACGCCGTCTCGGGTGCGCCATACATCGCTCTCCAGACCCGTCGCCCCCAGGCGAACAGCCAGAGAGAAGGCCTCCAGGGTGTTCTCCGGAGCATGGGCTCGTGCCCCGCGGTGGGCGAATCCGATCGGTGGGTCCAACAAGGCGGCGATGCGAGTGGCCATCTGGCCACGGTACCCATCGCCGGGCGCCGGTACCCGGTCGGCGACACAGCGATGCGACCCAGGTGGGGAATCTCGGTGGAGGCGGCCCGTACGCCGCACCGATCCACCCCCTTCCCGCCCTCGAAACACACCGAAAACCACTGACGATTGCCCAGCCGGCCGGGATCGACCGGCCCCTCCCGGCCGGACGACTCAGGGCGAAGGGCCGTTCGACCCGTTAAGGCCCAGCCCCATCGTGCCGATCAAGGAGGAGACACGAGGAGGGCTTTCGAGCCAATGGCAACGATTCGGGCCACGTGCCCAAGCTGCGGAGACGTCGAGCTGACCACCGAGGACGTCCGTGTCCGCGTGTGCTTGGACGACGATCGGGGTGACTACTCGTTCCGGTGCCCGGCGTGCGCCATGACCGTGGTCAAGCCGGCCGAGGCCCGCACGGTCGATCTGTTGGTGGCATCGGGCGTCCATCTCGACACGTGGACCCTTCCGGCCGAGCTCCACGAACGGCCGATGAGCGGAAAGCCGATCGACCATGACGACATCATCGACTTCCATGCGGTGCTCCAGGACGAGGGGCGCCTGGTCGAGGCACTCGACAGCATCAGCAGCCAGCGCTGACCGGCCCGGCCCCGTCGCGGGTCGGCGTTGCTCACCGACTCTGCTGAAGGCTCACTAGACTCCGGCCATGGGCAACCTCGGAGGAGGAGAGATCCTCGTCATCCTGGTGGTCGCACTGCTCGTTCTCGGGCCGTCCCGACTCCCGACGGCCGCACGCCAGGTCGGCAATGCGGTGGGTGAGCTCAAGCGCTTGTCGGCCGGGTTCCAGAACGAGATGCGAGCGGCCATGGACGAGGTCTCACTCGACACCGACAGCACGGGCGACGACGCGACCCGCTCCTCGGAGGCGGTCGATACCGAGAGCCAACGCCGACAGCGCAGCCGGAAGCTGGTGACCGGCTCGTCGAGCGCCGAACAAGACGGAGCCGAGGAGGACCTCGGCGCGCGCAATGGCTTCGCCGAGTCCCGGCAATCGCCGGCCGGGAGCGACCGCGCCGAGAACCTGGGCAACGGCGACGGGGCCGACCCGGACCCGACCGTCGACGCCGCAGGGGACGACGCGCCAACCTGAGATGACCGACACCGAAGCCGTCGAAGGCCGGATGACCCTCATCGAGCACCTCACCGAGCTCAGGGGTCGTCTCTTCAAATCCGTGTTGGCTGTGGCCGGCGGCGCCCTCGTGTGCTGGATCTTCTACGACCAGATCTTCGATGTCCTGGTGTCGCCGTACTGTGACACCCTCCCCACCGAAGCCGAACGCCTGGCCGACGATGGGGGAGCGCTGCTCACCCAGGAGAACTGCGTGCTGGTCACCCGCGACCCGCTCGAGGAGTTCTCCACCCGGTTGACCGTGGCCGGATACGGGGGCATCGCCCTCGCCATACCGGTGATCCTCTGGCAGGCCTGGCGTTTCATCACCCCTGGCCTGTACCCCCACGAGAAGCGCTACGCCATTCCGTTCGTCGTATCGGGGGTGTTGTTGTTCTTCAGCGGGTCGGCGCTCGCCTACTGGAGCATTCCCCGGGCCCTGGATTTCCTCACCAACATCGGCGGACCCAACCTCCAGGCGCTGTTCTCACCCATGCCCTATCTGAGCTTCGTCACCAAGATGATGCTGGCGTTCGGTCTCGGCTTCCAGTTCCCCATCCTGCTCATCTTCCTCCAGATGGCGGGCCTGCTCGACAATCGAACGCTGCGCAAGAACCGGCCCTACGCCTTGGTCGGCATCGTGACCCTCGTGGCCGTCATCACACCGTCCGGCGATCCCATCACACTGATGGTGTTGTCGGTGCCGATGTACCTCTTCTACGAGATCTCGATCCTGTACGGAATCCTGGCCGCTCGTCGTCGCCGCAAGCGGGCCACTGTCGAGACGTGAGCGAACTGGGCGAGTACGACTTCGAACTGGACCGCTTCCAGCGTCAGGCCCACGAGGCGATCGATCGGGGGAAGTCCGTCCTGGTGGCCGCACCCACCGGGTCGGGCAAGACGGTGGTGGCCGAGCACGCCATCGCCCGGGCCCTCCGCAACGAAGAGCGGTCGTTCTACACGACGCCCATAAAGGCGCTCTCCAACCAGAAGTTCCACGATCTGCGCGAGCAGCTGGGGCCGGCCCGAGTCGGTCTGCTCACCGGCGACAACTCGATCAATCCGGACGCCCCGGTCGTGGTGATGACCACCGAGGTCCTGCGCAACATGTTGTACGGCCACTCGGGGGCCGTCGACGACCTGGGGTGCGTGATCCTGGACGAGGTCCACTACCTCGAGGACGCCTATCGGGGCCCGGTCTGGGAGGAGGTGATCATCCACCTTCCGCATTCGGTGCGCATCGTGGGTCTGTCGGCGACCGTGTCCAACGCCGACGAGCTGGCCGAATGGATGACGTCGGTGCGTGGTCCCACGGTGTGCGTGGTGGAGACCCGGCGGCCGGTCGAGCTCCGCCACCTCTACGCGATCGGTGAACGAAGGGCGCCGAAACCGCACTTGATCCCGACGCTCATCAAGGGTCGACCCAACCGCGAGGGCTACCGGTTCGATCCGACGCCCGGCCGCCGGGGTCGAGGCCGACCGCGCCGGCCCTACTTCACGCCCAGACGCCTCGAGATGATCGAGTCGCTGCGCAAGGCCGATCTGTTGCCCGTCATCTACTTCATCTTCAGTCGAGCCGCGTGCCACGAGTCGATGCAGCGCTGCCTGGACGCCGGGCTGGTTCTCACCACCGAGGGCGAACGGGTCGAGATCGACCGGCTCCTCGACGAGCGGGTGCGCCATCTGTGCGCGACCGATCTCGCCGTCCTCGGATTCGATGAGCTCCGACGGGCGCTGCGCGCCGGGGTGGCCGCCCACCACGCAGGCATGGTGCCGGCGTTCAAGGAAGCCGTCGAGCGCTGCTTCGTGGCCGGGCTGGTCAAAGTGGTGTTCGCCACCGAGACCCTGGCCCTGGGCATCAACATGCCCGCCCGATCGGTCGTGATCGAGAAGTTGTCCAAGTTCACCGGTGAGCACCACGAGATGCTCACGCCGGGCCAGTTCACCCAGCTCACCGGACGGGCCGGGCGGCGGGGCATCGACGATCTCGGCACCGCCGTGGTGCTGTGGTCGCCATACGTCCCCTTCGACGACATCGCCCGTCTGGCCCGATCACGGGAGTTCGAGCTGCGGTCGGCCTTCCGACCGACCTACAACATGGCCGCCAACCTGGTGAATCGCTACGAGGAGGAGCAGGCCCACCGGCTACTGGCCAGCTCGTTCGCCCAGTTCCAGACCCGACACACGCTCGAACGGATGCAGCAGGATCTCGACCGTGGCGAACGGCGGCGCAACGAGCTGGCCGAGCGACTCGGTGACATCGCCGCGGTCCGCCAACGAGTGGCACAGTCGGGAACGCAGGCCGTTGACCTCACCGACACGCTCAGCCGGCTGCAGCCCGGCGAGGTCGTCGACGGCCTGCCCGACGTCGACCGCGCCGCCGTGCTGTCGGTGGCCTATCGAGGCAAGGGCCGGGTTCGGCTGCGGGTCATCGACCGCGACGCCAACGTGTCCACCTTCGACCAGGGCGAGCTGCCCCAGGCGCCGGTCGTCGTGGGCGCCGTCGAGCTTCCCGCACCGTACGAGCCGGCCCAACGGCGGTTCCAGGACGACGTCGCCCACCGCTTGCGCACGTCCCGGTTCCGCCGAGCAACTCCGGCCGACGCCTCGGGTGAAGCCGTACCCGAAGCGGGCGGCGAAGCCGCCATGTTGGGCCGGTACGATCGGCTCGAAGACGAGGTCAAACGGCTACGGGCGGCAATGACCCGCCGGGCCGGCACCATCGACGAGCAGTTCGCCGCCGTGATGGCCGTGCTCGAGGACACCGATCACCGACGGGGCTGGGAGCTCACCGCAGCCGGCCACCGCCT
The DNA here is from genome assembly GCA_029858875.1 of Acidimicrobiia bacterium. Taxonomy (GTDB): domain Bacteria; phylum Actinomycetota; class Acidimicrobiia; order Acidimicrobiales; family SHLQ01; genus JAOUEE01. Next base: position 11,797 of record JAOUEE010000005.1, on the reverse strand, counting down.
ACGCGGCATCTACCACGAGCGGGATCTGCTCATCAGCCTGGCCATCGGCGATGGCCTGTTCGATGGGCTGGACGCGCCTACTCTCGCCGGGCTGGCCTCCTGTCTCACCTACGAGCACCGCAGCGCCGATCCCCCTCCCAGCCCCTGGTTTCCCGATGCCGATGCCCGTCGACGGGCCACTCGGCTCGAACGCCTGGCTCGCGATCTCCAGTCCCTCGAGGACCATCACGGCGTACCCGCCAGCGGATCACCCGACGCCACGCTGTTCGCCGTTGTCCACGCCTGGACGGCCGGCCAGGATCTGGAGGACCTGCTCGACCTCGACTTCTTGTCCGGAGGCGACTTCGTCCGCAACATGAAGCAGTTGATCGATCTCCTCCGTCAGCTCGGTCACGTGGCCGATCGGCCGGCAACCGCCGCAGTGGCCCGGCAGGCAGCCGATGCGCTGCACCGCGGCGTGGTGGCGGCATCCACCGCCATCGACGACGAGCCCACCGACGCCGAGGCGTCGTGACCCTCGAGAAGGGCCAACCATGGGGGGAGCCCGGTCGCCTCGCCCCTGATGGGTTCGTCTGCGATTCCGACGCCGCCGTCAGCGATCACGTGCGGTCGGCCCGCCTCGAGAACCGCCACCCGGCTCCCGTGGGTCTGGTCGGTGGTGACCTGTGCCGCACCCTGGGTGGTCGAGGTGACCGGCGACGTCTCGTCGGTGACGACGCGGTGCAACTCACCGTCGACATCGGCCGGGCCCGCATCGACGATCAAGACCACTGGTTCGCCGCTCATTGCATCGCCCGACGGTGGGCCTGGCGGGGTACGACGATCGGGGTGATGAACGCGGCGTTTCTCGGCAGCTGGAACGTGGCCCCGCGCGCCCACCCGGGCGACGGTCGCCTGGATGTGCTCGAGGCGGATCTCGGCTGGGGTGATCGATGGAAGGCCCGCCAACGGCTCCCCGGTGGTACGCACGTGCCGCACCCCGGCATCGCTCAGCGGCGCGTGACGGCAGGGGAGTGGTCGTTCGAGCGCCCGATCGACGTCTACATCGACGGCCGCCGGCACCGGCGGGTCCGACGACTGGCCGTGGAGATCGAACCCGAAGCGCTGGGTGTCGTGGTGTGAGGACTGCGCCATCCTCGCATTCCTGACCCACGGGTCGGCGCGGCCCAGCACAGCCAAATAGTCTGGCCCGATGGCGCCCTCGGACCGATCGACCCCGGCCAAGCAGCAAGCGGCGCAGTTCGTGGACGATCACACCGATGCGCTCATCGAGATCTCCCATCAGATCCACGACCACCCCGAGCTCTGTTTCGAGGAGCACTTCGCCCACCAGCTGTTGACTGACGCCATCGAGGCGCACGGCCTCAGCGTCGAGCGATCGGCGTACGGGCTCGAGACCGCCTTCGCCGCGTCGGCCGGTGTCGAGGGTCCCAACGTGGCGGTGTGCTGTGAGTACGACGCGCTCCCCGGCCTGGGCCACGGCTGTGGACACAACATCATCGCTGCGGCCGGACTGGGCGCCGGGCTGGCCGCAGCCAGCATCGCGGCCGAGACAGGCGGGCGGATCACCATCCTGGGAACGCCGGCTGAGGAAGGTGGCGGCGGCAAGGTCTACATGATCGACCGCGGCGCCTTCGCCGATGTGGACGCCGCCATGATGGTCCACCCCGCCGCGCATGAGCTGCTCACCATGTCCACCATCGCCATCCAGCGACTGCGGGCCACCTACCGGGGCACCGCCGCCCACGCCGCAGCTGCCCCGGAACGGGGCCGCAATGCCCTCGATGCCGCTGTCCTCGGGTACAACAACGTCGCCGCCCTGCGTCAGCACATCCTGCCCGAGGAGCGCATCCACGGGATCTTCACCGATGCGGGCGAAAAGCCCAACATCGTGCCCGAGCGCGCCGCGGCCGAGTGGTACGTCCGCAGTCCCACCCTGACCAGCCTCGAGCCGCTGAAGGAACGGGTGCTGGGCTGCCTCCAGGCCGGCGCCGATGCCGCGGGCTGTCAGCTGGAGTACGAATGGGAGGAGCCGGCCTACGCCGACATGGCCGACAACGATCCGCTGCTGGCCTGCTATGCCGCCAACGCCACCGCCCTGGGCCGCACACCGGTCGCGCCTAGTCGCACCGCCACTGTGGTGGGCAGCACCGACATGGGCAACGTCAGCCATGTCGTGCCGTCCATCCACCCCATGATCAAGGTGGCCCCCGATGGCTCGGCCATCCACACGCCCGAATTCGCCACCCACTCCCGCTCCGAACACGGTGATCGGGCCGTGATCGACGGCGCCAAGGCCATGGCCATGACCATCATCGACCTGTGGACCGACCCGTCCATCATCGACGCCGCCAAGGCGTTCCACGGCTCGTGAGCGTCCGCGGCCCATCCCACGAGAAGCCCTAGTGTCAGAGCCCGTGACTGCGTACGTCGCCGAGGAATTCACCTCCGATGAAGCCGACATCCTCCGTCGCTACTTCACCAACCTCGACCAGCCGGTCTTCGCGCTCGTCAACCTGCCCGAGGTGGTCAAGGGGGCCTTGTTCGCCCGCTACTCGCGATCCTCGCTCAGTCTGCGCCGCCTGTTCCTGAAGGAATTCGTCGGCGACCTCGACATCAGCGGCGATGAGACCATCGACGCCACCGTCGGGCTCAGACGAGCCGAGGAGCTCTACGATCGGGTGTTCTTCCAGTACGGCGACGACAGTGTGGCCCAGCTGGGCGGGGTGCACCTGGCCTGTGAGCAGGCGTCCAATGTGCTCACCAAGGTGTTGGAGTGGGGCCGGTTGGCCTCGTACCTCGAGCAGTCCACCCGCTACATCAGCTACGACAAGCGGCTCGGCGGGCGTTATCGGTACTACCGGGATCCCGAGATCCTGGCCTCGGCGTTGGGTACCCGCTACGTGGGAGACATGGACCGCCTGTTCGACTCGTACAGCGAGCTGGTTCCGGCCATGGTCGACTTCTACCGCGAGCACGTGGTCAAGGACCCCAGCGATCCCGACACCGTCTACCACACCGCCATCCGGGCCCGGGCCTTCGATTCGGTACGCGGCATCCTGCCGGCGGCCTCGTTGTCCAACGTCGGCATCTACGGCACCGGACAGGCCTACGAGGCCTTGTTGTTGCGCATGCGGTCGCACGTCCTGCCCGAGGCCCGTAGCTACGCCGACCTCATGCTCGACGAGCTCCGCAAGGTCATTCCGAGCTTCCTCAAGCGCGTCGACCTGGCCGACCGGGGCATGGTCACCAGCGAGTACCTCAGCGATACCCGCGACGCCATGGAGGGGGTCACCGCCGAGCTGTTCGCCGATGAACCGGCCCCGCTGCCCGCCGCGCAGGTCGAGTTGGTCGACTTCGACCCCGATGCCGAGATCAAGCTGGTGGCGGCCATGCTGTATCCCCACCTCGACCTGCCCGAACGCCAGATCGAGCAGCGGGTGCGGGCCATGTCGGTCGACGATCGGCTGTCGGTGATGCGGGCCTACGTCGGGAATCGCAAGAACCGGCGTCACAAGCCTGGTCGTGGTCTCGAGCGGCCCTCCTACCGGTTCGACGTCCTGGCCGACTACGGGGCCTTTCGCGACCTCCAGCGCCACCGCATGCTCACCATCGACTGGCAGCGCCTCGCACCGCACCACGGCTACACCCGCCCCCCGGAGATCGATGCCGCTGGCCAGACCGGCGTCTTCGACGAGGCCATGCACCGCTCGGCCGAGCTCCACGGCGTGCTCGACGAGCACTTCCCCGATCAATCGGTGTACGCCGTGTCGTTGGCCTACAAGGTTCGATTCATGATGCAGCTCAACGCTCGCGAAGCCATGCACATGCTCGAGTTGCGCACCACCCCCCAAGGCCACCCCGCGTACCGGGCCGTCTGCCAGGACATGCACCGCCTCATCGCCGATCAGGCCGGTCACAAGGCCATCGCCGAGATGATGTCGTTCGTCGATCACTCGGTGGAGCCCACCTTGGGCCGACTCGACGCCGAGCGCCGCAGCGCGGCCCGCACCGTCGACGCCAGCTGAGCCCCGAAATCCGCGCACCGTGCGTGGTGGTATTCGCGCGGCCCGTCGCTAGTATTTGGTCGCGCGGCGGGCGGAGTGCACAGGAAGGACCCTGTCGTGTCATCCTCTGACGCCACTCCGCCCCAACCGGCCGATCCCCGCCACCGGTCCCGCCAACGCGCCGTCGCCGCGGTCGCGGTGGCCGCCCTGGCCGGCCAGATGGCGGCCGGCACCTACATCGTGAAGAAAGGCGACACGCTGTGGAGCCTCTCCCAGGCCGAGGGGACCACCGTTGGCGCCCTGGCCCGCGCCAATGGGATCCAGAACCCCGATCTCATCCTGATCGGCCAGGAGCTGCACCTGAACGCCTCCGCCGAGGACTCGGCCCCCACCGCCGACAGTGCGCCACCGCCACGCCCTGATCGACCCGCCCCATCCCCGGCGGCGCCGGCGGGTGACAACCGACCTGACTCTGATCCCCCCAAACCAGCCGATCGGCCACAAGGTGGCGCCACCGACGCCCATGAACCGGACGCACCGGAATCCCCGGGTGCGCTCGGCGGCAGCTACACGGTGACAGCCGGCGACACCTTGTGGTCGATCGCCCAGGCCACCGGCACCACGGTCTCCGTGCTCAAGGCGGTGAACGGGCTGCACGGCAATGCCGTCCAACCGGGCCAGAAGATCGAGCTGCCGAGCAACGGGCCGACCCCGACCGCGCCGGCCAGCAACGGACCGGCGGCACCGGCGCCCGTGACGCCGACCTACGCTCCGAACAGCTCGTCGGGGCCGGCCATCATCAGCATCTACAAGGTGCAGCGGGGGGACACGGCCACGAGCATCGCCGCCCGGTTCGTCATCTCCATCGATGAGATCCTGCGGGCCAATCAGCTGACGTCCGAGGGCCAGATCCGGGTCGACCAGTACCTGCGAATCCCTTCAGCAAGCTGACCACATGCCACCGCCGTGGGCGGATGAGCGGCCTCTTGGTGTCCGGAATCGACAAAACGGTCCGGAATGCGCACGATGGGCGCCCTGATCTGTCTATGCTCCGGCCCGCGACGTTGCGCCACCCGAGGACCCCATGGCTGAGGACGAAACAGAAGACACCGCGTCAGACGACGAGCTCGACGACGAAGCCATCGACGACGACGACATCGATGACGAGGATCTCGACGAGGAGGATCTCGACGAGGATTTCGACACGGTCGTCGGAATCGACGAGGACGATGACATCATCGACGATGACGACGACGAGGATGACGACGACGAGGCCGGGCCGCGCCGAGCACCGGCGAGCGACGACGATGACGACGACGAGCCCGACCCCGATGATGTCGAGGCCGACCTCGACACCATCCTGAAGGACCGAATCGCATCGGGCGACGACGAGGACGACGACGACGAGGACGAAGACGACGGGCCCGTGGCGCCGGTCGTCCCCGTGGCCAAGGGCGAGCCGGTGGCGCCCAAGCGCGACGACGAGTGGACCTGCGACGGCTGCTTCTTCATCGTGAGCCCCAGCCAGTTCGTGTCCCGGACGAACCCGCGTTGCCCCTTCGGCGAGGACCCCTGCCCGTCGCTCGAGCGCGTCAGGCGCTGAGGTCGGTCCCATGAACCGTGACGACGAGTCCGATCTCGTCGGTACGGCGTTGGACCTGTTCGTCTATGCGCCGCTCGGCCTGGCTCTCGAGGCCCGGGAGATCATTCCCAAGCTCGCCGAGCGAGGACGGGGCCAGGTGGCGTTGGCCCGCGTGGTGGGACGGTTCGCGCTGCAACGAGGCCAGAACGAGGCCACCAAGGTCGTCAACGCGGCGGTGTCGGGCTTCCGGGATGTCCTCACCCCCGATTCGGCCGACAGCGGGCCGGAGACGCCTGCCGAGCCGTGGCCGGGCTACGACCACCTCACCGCGGCCCAGATCGTCAAGCTCCTGGCGCAGAAGCCGCCCGCCGTGGTCGAGGCGGTGGCAGCCCACGAGCGGGCCGGACGCAACCGGGCCACGGTACTCAATCGGGTGGAGCAGCTCCGATCCTGATGGACGAGGCTTGCCGACCGGCCCTCCCCGCCGATCTGACCACCCTCGCCGAATTGGTCGAGGCGGCCGTCGACGAGCTCACACCGACCAAGGGTGGCGCCGTGTGGGCCCGACGAGAAGCGGGGCCGTTGCCGGCCACCGATCGCCTGTCGCTGGCCATGGATGACGAAGAGCACCTCGTCGTGGTCGGCACCCTCGACGACGTGGTGGTGGGCTACGGCATGGTGCACGTCGAGAGCGTGCTCGACGGCGGCAGACTGGGGCGGATCACCGACATCTACGTGCTGCCCGACGCCCGCGGTGTCGGGGTGGGGGAGGAGCTCATGGGCGCCATCGTGTCGTGGGCCACCGACGCCGGCTGCTTCGGGGTCGACAGTCTGGCGTTGCCGGGCAACCGGGCGACCAAGAACTTCTTCGAGACGCACGGTCTGGTGGCCCGGGCCATCGTCGTGCATCGGTCGATCGACCGGTGACCGATCGACCCCAGGTCTGTGTCGGTGCCATCGCCATCAGCGAGGGGCAACTGCTGTTGATCCAACGGGGCGCCCCACCCGACCAGGGCCGGTGGTCCCTTCCCGGGGGCCGGGTCGAGGGCGGCGAGCTCCTGGCCGAAGCCGTCGTGCGCGAGCTGGCCGAGGAGACCCGGGTGGAGGCGGTGTGCGGCCGCTTCGTCGGCTGGGTGGAGCGGTTCTCGGAGGGTACGCACCTGGTGATCCTGGACTTCGACGTCACCGTCCTGGGTCACCAGGAGCCGGTCGCCGGTGACGACGCCATGGGTGCCGGCTGGATCCCGCTGGAACACGTCGCCGAACTGGATCTGGTGGACGGACTGGCCGAATTCCTCGCCGAGAACCACATCATCGACACCATCGTCTGACCGATCGTCACCGATCCGACCGCACCGCCGCGAAGCCGCGCCGCCAGGGCGACGCCTTCCGCCGCGATGACCGGCAGGTGCGGCTACCGCCTCAGGCGCCCTTCCATTGCGGTGTCCGCTTCTCGACGAAGGCCAGCGGTCCCTCGGCGAAGTCAGCGGTGGAAGCCAATTGGGCGCTGAGCCGTGACGCCGCTCGGATGCCGTCGCGCACATCCAGTGTGAGCCCGTCGAGAATGGCCTGTCGAGTCGCCCGGACGGCCAGGGGAGCGTTGGCGTTGATGCGGGCGGCCAGGGCCAGGGCCCGATCCAGGGCCTCGTCATTGGAACAGACCTCGTTGACCAGGCCCACCTCGTACGCACGCGGCGCGCTGATGTGGTCGCCGGTCAGCGCGATCTCCATGGCCACCTTCAGGGGCACCGACCGTGGCAGGCGAACGGTGCCGCCGGCCGCGGCCACCAGCGATCGCTTGACCTCGGGCAGCCCGAACGTGGCCCCCTCGGCGGCGACCACCAGGTCACAGGCCAACACGATCTCGGTGCCGCCGGCCACGGCCGGCCCCTCGACCGCGGCGATCACGGGCTTGGTCCGATCGTGGAGCACGAAGCCGGCGAAGCCGCTGCGCTCGGTGCCCAACATGGTGGCCGCACCGGAGGAGATGGCTTTCAGATCGGCACCGGCGCAGAACGCAGGGCCGTCGCCGGCGAGCACCGCGGTCCACAGCCGCTCATCGGCCTCGAAGCGGTCCACCGCGGCCTCGAGCGCCTCGGCCAGCTCCTGGTTGACGGCATTGCGGGCCTCGGGCCGGTCGAGGCGGATGATCGCGGTGTTACCCCGCTCCTCGAAGCTGACCACGCTCATGGCGTGCCGTCGGCGGGTGACTCGGCGGCCGCGGGCGCCTCGGCCGGCTCCGCTGGTGACTCCGAGTATGCGACCGGCTCATGGGTCTCGGACGGGGGAGCAGTCGCTTCGTACACCTCGGGGCTCGGATCGGCTGGTGGGGACGCCACATCGGCCTCGCCGGCCGGCTCGGCGGTGGGCTCCGGGTGCTCAGCGGTGGATGCCGGAGCAGGCCGCTCGGCCGCGGTGTCGGCAGCCGGCGGGGGAGGGGGGATGGGCTTCGCGCCACCCGTGCGGGAGGAGCGCTTGGGGCGTCGCCGGGCCGAGGACGGTGCCTCGCTGGGCTCGATCCCGAACAGGCCGGCAACCTGGGGGATCCGACTCGACAGTCGGGTGACGGCCTCGATCAGCTCGGTACCGGGCTTGTCGGGCACCGCCGCCGGCGTGACCAGCGTCCGCACGGGAGAGAAGGCCACGGCGTCGAGCACGGTTGCGTAGCGCTCCTGGCCGGTGTCTGCGGCCAGGCCCTCGCTGGCGGCGGCAGCCAGTCGGGCTGCCAGGTCCGTGGGCAGCGGGGCGCCGGCTTTGGGCGGGCGCGAGCTGAGCCGGAGGGCGCGCACGGTTCGACCATCGGCCAGTGTGCCGGCGATCTCGCTCAACCAGTTGTTGTGCTCGGCATCGACCCGCCGCAGTAGCGCCTCGCGCAGATCCGATGCCAGCGCACGGGTCTCGTCGTCTCGGGCGGCGGTGTCAGCGGCGACCACGACCGACCGCAGGTCGCGCAGATCGACCTCGTCGATGCCGGCCATGGCCGCGTCGGCCCGGTCCCGCCACTCGGCGGTCCGCAGCGCCGGGTAGATCTGCTCGGCCAGTCCGACCAGCGGGTCGGCCTTGACGAGCGGCTTGCCTTCGGCCTTGGCCACCTCGTTCTGCTTGTCGACGGCCTGGCGCAGCGCGGGAATGCCACCCCGCAGCAGCTGCTCGGCGATCGGACGCTGGACCTCGGGCAGCGCTTCGAGCGCCGCCTTGCGGTGGGCCCGACCGGCCTTGAGTCGCGGCACCTTCGGCCGCTCCGGGGCCGGCGCCTGCTCGCGGCGCGGTCGCGACCCGCGATCACGCTCCTTGGCGTCGCGGCCGTCGCCTCGGTCCTTGCGATCAGGGCGTTTGCGCTTGCGATCGCGGTCGCGATCACGATCTCGGCCTCGGTCGTCGCCGCGTCGGCCCTTCTTACCCACCAGCTGGGTCGTGACCCCACCGGGTTCGCGTTCCGAACCCAACAACTCGAGTCGCTCGGGCTCGTTGCGGACCTTCTGCTTCGGCGGGAACACCTGGGTGACGCTGATCCCATCGATGAAGAACTCGGCCTCCACCTTGACCACGTCACCCACCTTGGCTCCGTCGAAGAGCAGGACGGCATCGACCTCGCCCTTCGGCTGCTTCGCGCCGGCGGCCCTCCAGGTCCATCTGCCGTCATCACGGACACTGGTCAGTTCGACTTCGAGACGCCTCGACATAGGCGACCACGCTAGTGGTTGGCCCCGGGCATCACATAGGCCCGCCGGCAGGCACCGACCGGCTCAGGCGATGGGAGCGCGGGCGGGACCCGATTCCGACCCGTAACCGGCCAGGCTCGGGTCGCTCGGCCCACCGGCGTCGACGTACATCGAGGCGAGGCTGGCCATCGTGACGGCCTGGCTGGCACCGGATTGGAGGGCGGTCACGATGCCGAAGACGATGGCGGCCCCCACGTTGGGGTACAGATCGCCGAGGTGGATGGTGTCGACGCCACCGACTGACTCGACGGCTCCACCCGAACCGGCGCCGCCGATGACCGACACGATCTGGCCGACGAAAGCGAAGGCCAACGACGCCGCGGCGGCCACCATCCAGGTGAGCAGGGTGCGGCCGAAGGTGGCCATCCAGCGACCCCGAGCGATGCCGAAGGCGGCGGTGAGGGCATTCGACCGGCTGCTCACCACCGACACCATGAGGAACTGGAGGTGGACCATGATCCAGACCAGTCCGGCGACCAGCACGAGCCCGAGCAACACGGCGAGTGCGGGCGCCACCACTAGCCCGGCCAGCACCACGATCGCCACGGCGAAACCGAGGCCGGCGCTGATCACGAGGGACCAGCCCACCAGGCGGGGGAGGTAGACGAGGCCTCGAATGATCGATCGCGACCAGGAGCTGGGATGACCAACGGCGCTGGCCCACAACTGATGCTGACCGGCGGTGGTGAACCACAGCGAGCCGAACACCATGGCCAGCGCACCGACGACGAGCGCGGTGGTGGCGCCCGTGGTCCAACCGATCACCTCGATGTCGTCGTCGACGATGGTGACATCGACGCCGTCGAGGGCCTGCCACATGCTGACGAAGAAGACCACGGTGAACGGCAGCAGGGTGACGGCGGCGATGGTGAACAAATGGCCGATGCGATCGCCGAGGAGCCCGAAGATGTGGGTGAACCACCCGTTGATGGGCCGATAGCGGCCTGAGCCGGCCCAGTCGGTGGGGGCCGGCGGCAGCGCCTGGGCGATGGTCGGTCGGTAGGTCGCCGTCCATTGTTGGCCGTCCCACCAGCGCAGTTGGCCGGTGCCTTCGGGGTCGGGATACCAGCCGGGTGTGGGTCCTTGGCTCACCGGCCCATCATGACCGGCCGGGGACCGCCATGCCGTGACCCCCTGGAACCCGACAGGGCGCCGGAAATCTTCGTTATGTAAAGTAGACGGGGAACCTGGACCGCGCGGTCGCATCCCGGGATTCCCGCCCCGACGGCCCGATCTCGATGAAGCAGGCGAAATCGCCGCCCGTGGCGAAACGACTCGTCTCGCAAGCCGTGCGGCGTTGTCGGCGCGGCTGTCCTGTGATTGCTGTCGGCGCCCCTGATCGACCCATAGCACCAAAGACGGAGCGCTTCGGCGCCGGCGCGTCCTCAGCACCGGGTTTCTCCCTGACAGGCCCACCACCACCGACCGCCCACGACATATTTCGTCAGGTGACGTATTCGGGAGGCGCCGCCGAGCGACCGGGACGGCGCTGGTACCCTCGGCGCCGTGTCCGCCGTAGACGTCGACTCTCCACCCGACTCGGCGCGCTCGGCGTCGGACCGATGGTCGATCATCGTGTTCGCGGCAGCGATCGTCGTCGGCTTCGTCGCCCTGGTCTCCGAGATCAGTCGGTACTACTGGTTCAACGGCGACGACTGGCAGTTCCTGGCCAACCGCGACGGCGGCGACCTCCGCCAACTGGTCGAGCCGCACAACGAGCACCTGGTGTCGGTTCCCATCCTGGCCTTCCGGGGCATGTTCCGGCTGTGGGGGCTGGAGAGCTACCGCCCGTACCAACTGCCGGTCATCGTGCTCCACCTCACGGCCGTCGTCCTGCTGTGGCTGATCATCCGGCGCTGCCAGGTGAACCCCTGGATCGCCACCGCCGCGGCATCGGTGTTCATCCTCTTCGGTCCCGGTGAGGAGAACATCATCTGGGCGTTCCAGATCGGGTTCACCGGTTCGCTGGTACTTGGCTTGGCCCACCTGCTGCTGGCCGATCACGAGGGCCCCATCTCGTGGCGCGACGGCGTGGGCCTCGCGCTCGGGTTCATCGGCCTGTTCTCGTCGGGGTTCACCCCACTCATCACCGTGGTGATCGGCGCCGTCGTCCTGGTGCGGCGCGGTCTGCGGCCGGCGGTGTTCAACACCGTGCCCCTCGGTCTGGTGTACGGCGTGTGGTATCTGACGATCGGCCCCGAGATCATCGAGGATCCCTACGGTCGGGGCACCGACCTGGCCGAGATGGTCGGCTTCATGAAGACCGCCCTGGTCGCCACGTTCGAAGGAATTGGCGGCAATCCCGTCATGGCCACGATCTACGCCGTGGTGCTGGTGGTGGGGCTGGTGCTGGCCTACACCCCGCTCCCCCGTCGCGACGCCCTCCGAGCCGCCGTGCTTCCCGTCGGGTTGCTGCTCGCCGGGGTGGCCTTCCTCCTTCTCAGCGCCTATGGGCGCTGGTGGGTCGGACCCGAGGTGGGATCATC